>NZ_JBIRHU010000015.1:0-217766 GCF_044328675.1 Streptomyces sp. NPDC017890 | reverse complement strand
GTGGGTGGCGGTGGGGGGGGGGGGGGGGGTGCGGGGGGGGGGGGGGGGGGGGGGGTGCCCCCCCCCCCCCCCCCCCCCCCCCCCCCCCCCCCCCACGGCTCGGCTCAGACGTTGGTGAGGCAGAGCAGGAACTCTTCCCCGTCGCCCGTCTCCGCGTAAAAGCCGGTGGCGCCCTCGACCTTGCTACACGCGGACTCAGCGGTGAACTGCGTGTGGTGACCCTTGATCTTCTCAACGACCTTGGCCTCGGCGTCCGCGGAGGAGCAGTCCACCACCTCCATACGGTCTGAAGACGACGATGCGGACTTCAGGCAGTCACCCACGCCGGCCTGGTCGGCGTCGTCCCTGCTGGCGATAAAGCCGCCGACCGCCACACCGACGACGATCACAGCGATGACTATGTTCTTGATCGTTTTGAAGGTCAGCTTGCGGCGGGCCGGCTGCGGGGGAACCGGGGCGTACGGTGCGCCCTGTGGCGGGAACCCAGGCTGGCCGGCCTGCTGTGGGAAGCCCGGCTGGCCCTGCGCATAGGGATTCTGTCCCTGCGGCTGTTGCGGAGCCTGCGGCTGGCCCTGCGCGAACGGGTTGCCCTGGGGCGGCGGAGTGGTCACTGGGTCCCCCTGAAACTTAGGTACGTGTCGCGAACATGTCGCGAATAAGATGCACGTAAGCTATCGCCACGCACTGACATCTCCGTACTCGAGAGAGGCTTCGTGGCACTGATGTGACACTTACTGCCTCTCAAAGCGGGTTATAGCAGCAGTAACCGCTCCGTAGATCACAGTGACTGTCACCACCAGCGGCACCGAACGTCCGTCCGGCGGCAGCATCAGCGCGGCCACCCCGGCGGCGCCGACGAAGGCGACGTTGAACAGCACGTCGTAGACGGAAAAGATCCGGCCACGGAAGGCGTCGTCGACCGAGGACTGCACGACCGTGTCGGTCGCGATCTTCGCCCCCTGTGTCGTCAGGCCCAGCGCGAACGCCGCGGCGAGCAGCGGCACGGTGGTGAACGGCAGACCGAGTGCCGGCACCAGCACCGTGGCGGACGCCGCGCACACGGCCATCCAGCGGCCGGGCCCGAGCCGCCCCGCCGCCCACGGAGTGACCACCGCGGCCGCGAAGAATCCCGCGCCGGAGACGCCCAGCGCCAGCCCCAGCAGGGCGAGACCCTCGTCCGTGTCCGAGGTCAGGGCGTACCGGCACAGCATCAGCAGCATCACCAGCAGGGCTCCGTAGCAGAACCTCATCAGCGTCATGCCCGCCAGCGACCAAGCCGCTTCCCGGCGTGCGGGGGCCGCGAGGTGCCGTACTCCTGCCGCCAGGTCGCGTGCGGTGCCCACGAGCGCCGACGCCAGTCGGGGCGGCACGCGTGCGGGGTCGGGGCCCAGCAGCTCCTCGGCGATGCGCAGCGATGCCAGCGCTCCGCACAGGTACAGGGCGGCTCCGAGCAGCACCACGGCGGCATCGGAGTCCGCGAACACGAGGCGTACGACGAAGGCGAGGCCGCCGCCCGCCGTCGCGGCGAGGGTGCCGGCGGTCGGGGAGAGCGAGTTGGCGATCACCAGACGCTCGGCGTCGACCACGCGCGGCAGCGCGGCGGACAGGCCCGCGAGGACGAAGCGGTTGACGGCGGTGACGCAGAGGGCCGAGACGTAGAAGAGCCAGTCCGGGACGGAGGCGAAGATCAGCACGGCCGTCACCGAGGCCAGCGCGGCGCGCAGCAGGTTGCCGTACAGGAAGACCTGACGGCGGCGCCAGCGGTCCAGCAGGACGCCGGCGAAGGGGCCCACCAGGGAGTACGGGAGCAGAAGGACCGCCATCGCGGAGGCGATCGCGGCGGGCGAGGTTTGTTTCTCCGGGGAGAAGACGACGTAGGTGGCGAGCGCGACCTGGTAGACGCCGTCGGCGCCCTGGGAGAGCAGGCGTACGGCGAGCAGGCGCCTAAAGCCCTTCAGGCGCAGCAGGACGCGCAGGTCACGGACGACGGCCATGGGGCACAGCCTCACATACGGGAAAGGTCCCCGGATCATGCGACCCGGGGACCTCCGACGGACCGGAGTCCGCGCTTGTCAGCGCTCGACCTCGCCGGCGATGAACTTCTCGACGTTGGCGCGGGCCTCGTCGTCGAAGTACTGGACCGGGGGGGACTTCATGAAGTAGCTCGACGCCGACAGGATCGGGCCGCCGATGCCGCGGTCCTTGGCGATCTTCGCGGCGCGCAGGGCGTCGATGATGACACCGGCCGAGTTCGGGGAGTCCCAGACCTCGAGCTTGTACTCCAGGTTCAGCGGGACGTCACCGAACGCGCGGCCCTCCAGGCGCACGTAGGCCCACTTGCGGTCGTCCAGCCAGGCCACGTAGTCGGACGGGCCGATGTGGACGTTCTTCTCGCCCATGTCCCGGTCGGGGATCTGGGAGGTGACGGCCTGCGTCTTGGAGATCTTCTTCGACTCGAGGCGGTCCCGCTCGAGCATGTTCTTGAAGTCCATGTTGCCGCCGACGTTCAGCTGCATCGTGCGGTCCAGGATCACACCCCGGTCCTCGAACAGCTTCGCCATGACGCGGTGCGTGATGGTGGCGCCGACCTGCGACTTGATGTCGTCGCCCACGATCGGGACGCCCGCCTCGGTGAACTTGTCCGCCCACTCCTTGGTGCCGGCGATGAAGACCGGGAGGGCGTTGACGAAGGCGACCTTGGCGTCGATGGCGCACTGGGCGTAGTACTTCGCCGCGTCCTCGGAGCCGACGGGCAGGTAGCAGACGAGGACGTCGACCTGCTTGTCCTTGAGGACCTGGACGATGTCGGCCGGCTCCTCGGCGGACTCCTCGATGGTCTCGCGGTAGTACTTGCCGAGACCGTCGAGGGTGTGGCCGCGCTGGACCTGGACGCCGCTGTTCGGCACGTCGCAGATCTTGATGGTGTTGTTCTCCGAGGCGCCGATGGCGTCCGCGAGGTCCAGGCCCACCTTCTTGGCGTCCACGTCGAAGGCGGCGACGAACTCGATGTCACGGACGTGGTACTCGCCGAACTGGACGTGCATCAGGCCCGGGACCTTGGCCGCCGGGTCGGCGTCCTTGTAGTACTCGACGCCCTGCACCAGCGATGCGGCGCAGTTGCCCACACCGACGATGGCTACGCGAACCGAACCCATTCCGGTTGCTCCCTGTGTGTACGAGTGAGGCCCTGACTGGGCGCTCACGTGGCGGTGTCGCCGGGCGTATCCGGCCGGGGGTCGTCCCCGGACCGGGGCAGGCCGCCCGTCGCTCCAGATGTCTTGTCCTGTTGAGCGGTCCCCTCCGAAGCGGAACCCCGCAGGTCCCGCCCCGCCCGCTCGCTCTCGATGAGCTCGTTCAGCCAGCGCACCTCGCGCTCCACGGACTCCATTCCGTGGCGCTGGAGCTCAAGCGTGTAGTCGTCGAGCCGTTCCCGGGTGCGGGCCAGGGAGGCCCGCATCTTCTCCAGGCGCTCCTCCAGCCGACTGCGCCGGCCCTCGAGCACGCGCATGCGCACGTCGCGCGACGTCTGTCCGAAGAACGCGAAGCGAGCGGCGAAGGTCTCGTCCTCGTACGCGTCCGGGCCCGTCTGCGAGAGGAGCTGCTCGAAGTGTTCCTTACCGTCGGCCGTCAACCGGTAGACGATCTTGGCGCGGCGTCCCGTGAGGGAGGCGGCGGCCTCACCGACGTTCCCCGGTTCCTCGATCAACCAGCCGTTGGCGACCAGCGTCTTGAGGCAGGGGTAGAGCGTCCCGTAGCTGAACGCCCGGAACACACCCAGTGACGTGTTGAGCCGTTTGCGCAGCTCATAGCCGTGCATCGGGGATTCGCGGAGCAGGCCGAGTACAGCGAACTCGAGGATGCCGGATCGCCGGCTCATCGTCGCCTCCTCTCGTCCTTATGCCGCGCTGATGTATCGACTCGATACATCAGCACGATAGAACGAGCTTCCTCGTGCGACAAGAGGGGGACTGGTGAACGGGATCACATCGGGGATTCATCGAGAGCAAGTTGCCTGATTTGAGGTGAACTTCGAGTCTCGGGGGTTTTGACGGTGCGTAGTCTGTGCGCCATGCAGACCACCGGGAACCGAGTGACGTCTGGGGGCGTCCCTGTCCCTGGTGCAGTACGGGTGAATGCGGGAGGGGCCGCATCCGTACTTCGGGGGGACCGGAAAACAGCCGCCTTTACCAGGCGCGCAAGGGTGCGCCTGCCCGAGGAGTAGTCGTTCGATGAGCGAGCACCGTCGCAAACCGCCGCCGCCGCAGGGAGGCGGACGTGCCGCGGCCCGACGCGGCCAGTCCGGCTCGTCCTCCGGCCGCCGTGCGGCACCGCGAGGCGCCACAGGGTCTCCGTCCGGCTCGTACGGTCCGGAGGACGAGGGACGTCCGTACGGGAGCCGCGCCGAAGCACGGCGCGCGGCACAACGCAGTGGGGGCAGTCGCCGCAGATCGGCCGAGCCGCCGCACGGAGGCCGGCGGGCAGCTCCCGGCGGCCCAGGAGGGGTCGGCCGGGGCCGCGCGGCGGTGTCCGGCAAGAAGAGGGTGATCGATTACCCGCGCAGCGACAAGGACGGATGGCACCGGTGGGTGCCCTCCTGGAAACTCGTCTCTGGGTTGTGTGTCGCGTTCTTCGGCACCATGGTGGCCGCCGCGGGCATCGCCTACGCCATGGTGGGCGTGCCCAACATCGACGAGACCGCCACGGCACAGAACAACGTCTACTACTGGGCCGACGGCAGCCAGATGGTCGCCACGGGCGGTGAGCGCAACCGGCAGAGCGTCGACCTCGCGCAGATTCCCAAGGCGATGCGCAACGCCGTCATCTCCCAGGAGAACAAGACCTTCTACTCCGACAGCGGCATCGATCCCAAGGGCATCGCCCGCGCCGTGTTCAACATGGCCAAGGGCGGCGATACGCAGGGTGGCTCCACCATCACCCAGCAGTACGTGAAGAACGCGATGCTGAACGACCAGTCGCAGACGATCTCCCGCAAGGTCAAGGAGATCTTCGTCTCGATCAAGGTCGGTGCCGAGGAGCCGAAGGACAAGATTCTCGAGGGCTACCTGAACTCCGCGTACTACGGCCGCGGTGCCTACGGGGTCCAGGCCGCCGCGCGGGCGTACTTCAACGTGGACGCCGTCGACCTCAACCCCGGCCAGTGCGCTTTCCTGTCGTCGGTGCTCAAGGGCGCCACGTACTACGACCCGTCCGGCTCGACCTCGATCGACCCGGCCGCGACTCCCGAGGCCAACAGCGAGCGCGCCCAGCGGCAGATGCAGGACACCCTCGACAAGATGGTGGAGTACGGGCATCTGAGCCAGCAGGAGCGAGCCAAGTACACCGAACTTCCGGCCGTGCAGAATCCGCGGTCGAACTCGCAGCTGGGCGGCCAGATCGGCTACCTCGTCGACCTGGCCAAGGCTTCGGTCATCAAGACCGGCAAGGTCACGGACAAGCAGCTGGAGAGGGGCGGCTACTCGATCCACACGACCTTCGAGAAGAAGAAGGTCGAGAGCCTCGAGGCCGCGGTGCAGAAGGTCTACACGGAGAAGATCGACCCCAAGAAGCGCCCCGACAAGGACACGCACGTTCAGTTCGGCGGCGCGTCCGTGGATCCCGAAACCGGTGCCATCAAGGCTGTCTACGGTGGACAGGACGCGACCAAGCACTTCACCAACAACGCCGACGTGACCGGTGCCCAGGTCGGTTCGACGTTCAAGCCCTTCGTGCTCGCGGCGGCGATGAACTGGGGCGTGCGCGATCCCGACCTCGGGCCGACCCAGTCCCAGGACGAACGGACGATCGTCTCCCCGAAGAGCCTCTACAGCGGCAAGAACGACCTCAAGATCAAGGAATACGACGGGACGGTCTGGAAGGACGATAAGGGCGGGCAGTGGCTGCAGCGCAATGACGGCGAAGAGTCACTGGGTGATCCGCCGGACTACAAGATCGACCTCCGCGAGGCCATGCGGCTGTCGTCGAACTCCGCCTTCGTGCAGCTCGGCATGGACGTCGGCCTCGACAAGGTGAAGGAGGCCGCCATCGACGCGGGCCTCCTCGAGGACAGCCTGGCAGGCGCCGGCTACCCGTCGTTCTCCATCGGCGTCTCGTCCCCGAGTGCCATCCGTATGGCGGACGCGTACGCCACCTTCGCGGCCAGTGGCAAGCAGAGCGAGCCTTACTCCGTGACCAAGGTGACGAACAAGACCGGCACGGTCTACACGCACACGGTCAAGACCGAGCGGGTCTTCACGGCTCAGATCGCAGACAACGTCACGGACATTCTGAAAACCGTCGTCGACGAGGGGACGGGCAAGAACGCCCGGCTGCCCGGCCGCGAGGTGGCGGGCAAGACCGGTACCACGGACGGCAACAAGTCCGCCTGGTTCGTCGGCTACACGCCGCAGCTCTCGACCGCGATCAGCATGTTCCGCTACCCGGACGACGAGTCGGTCAAGGAGCGGAAGTTCCTGGAGATGTACGGAACGGGCGGCGAGAAAGAGATCCACGGTGCGTCGTTCCCGTCCCGCATCTGGAAGGACTACATGGAGGACGCGCTGAAGGACACGAAGCCGGCGAAGTTCCCGAAGCCGGAGCCCATCGGCGAGGTCGTCAACGACACCCCGCCGCCCAGCCCGTCTCCCTCCCCCTCGCCCTCTGCCTCCGAGACAGAGGAGGCGAGCCCCTCGCCGAGCCCGTCGCCCAGCGACACGCAGACCGGCCCCTCACCGTCCGCGCCGACTTCGACGTGCGGTATCTGGGACTGGAACTGCAACAACGGGAATGACGGCGGGAATGACAACGCCGGCAATGACGCGGGCGGTTCGGACGGAAGTGAGTCACCGTCTCCGTCAGCCAGTGAGACGGAGGAAGACGGCAACGGAAACGGGAACGGGAACGGGAACAGTCAGGGAAACACCATCTGGGGTTCGAGCGGTTAGCCGCGGAGTAGCCCGGCATGGGCGTTTCACGTGAAACGCCCGTAAGTTTCACGTGAAACAGGGGCCGCCGCATCCACGAGGGTGCGGCGGCCCCGGCGTATTCCCAGGCGCGTACGGCAGGATGTGCCCCATGCCCAGTGCAGAATCGACGCCAGCGAGCGTGCACGAGCCGGACCCGGTGTCGCCGACCAAGGAGGACACGGTCGCCGCGACCGGCAGCGAGCTGATCGGCGGCCCTCTCGGCCGACGTGCCCTGCTCGGGACGTCCTGGTGGACTCCTGTGCGGGTGATCGCACTCGTCGCGATCGGCATGTTCGCCCTCGGCCTGGTCCAGAAGGCGCCCTGTTACAACGGTGCCTGGTTCTTCGGTGCCAGCTCCCAGTACACACATGCGTGCTACTCGGACATCCCGCACCTCTATCAGGGGCGAGGGTTCGTCGACGGGCTGGTGCCGTACTTCGACAAGCTCCCGGGCGACATGGAGTACCTCGAATACCCGGTACTGACCGGCGTGTTCATGGAGGTCGCATCATGGCTCACACCGGGCAGCGGCACCATCCAGGACCAAGAGCAGTGGTACTGGATGGTCAACGCCGGGATGCTCATGGTCTGCGCGGTCGTCATCGCCGTGTGCGTGACCCGTACGCACGCCAGGCGCCCCTGGGACGGCCTGCTGGTGGCCCTCGCACCGGCCTTCGCGCTGACCGCGACCGTCAACTGGGACCTGCTGGCGGTCGCTCTGACGTCCGCCGCGATCCTGATGTGGTCGCGGGGGCGTTCGGTGGCCTTCGGAATTCTGCTGGGGCTGGCCACGGCCGCGAAGCTCTATCCCTTCCTGATCCTCGGCCCGCTGCTCGTGCTGTGCTGGCGCGCGGGCAAATGGCGGGACTTCGGAAAGGCCCTGGGAGGGGCGGCCGTCGCCTGGCTCGTGGTGAACCTGCCGGTGATGCTCTTCGCGTTCGACGGCTGGTCGAAGTTCTACACGTTCAGCCAGGAACGCGGCGTCGACTTCGGCTCCTTCTGGCTGATCCTGGTCCAGAACTCCGACAGCCCGCCCAGCACCGAGACCGTCAACACGCTGGCCACGCTCCTGATGGTGCTGTGCTGCGGCGGCGTCGCGGCGCTCGCCCTGACCGCCCCCAGGCGTCCGCGATTCGCTCAGCTCGCCTTCCTGATCGTCGCGGCGTTCATCCTCACCAACAAGGTCTACTCACCGCAGTACGTGCTGTGGCTGGTTCCGCTGGCCGCACTGGCCCGGCCGAAGTGGCGTGACTTCCTGATCTGGCAGTCGTGCGAGGTGGCCTACTTCCTGGGCATCTGGATGTACCTCGCGTACACGACCAGTGGCGACGCCCACAAAGGCCTGCCGACGGCCGGCTACCACTGGGCCATCGGCATACACCTGCTGGGCACGCTGTTCCTCTGTGTCATGGTCGTGCGCGACATCCTGATGCCGGACCGGGACCCGGTCCGGCGAACGGGCGACGACGACCCCTCGGGCGGTGTGCTCGACGGTGCGGAGGACGCCTTCGTCCTGGGGTCCGAGTCTCACTCACCGCAGCACACGGATCACTACGAGACGTCCCGGGTGCAGTGGGGTGCGGGGCAGCAGGCGGACGGTTCGCTCTGAGCGAACAGGCTCCTGGGGCGTCCCTGACGCCGTAGGCCATGGAGAAGGCCGTACACGGGAGATCGTGTACGGCCTTCTCGCTGTTGCCGGCTTCGACACCGGCCCATCCGTCAGCGGTCGAGGATCCGGTCGAACTGCGTAGTGGTGTGCCGCAGGTGGGCCACCAGCTCGTCACCGACCTTGGGCTCCGGCGCGTCCGAGGGCACGAACAGGATGGAGACCTGCATGTGCGGCGGCTCCGCGAACCAGCGCTGCTTGCCACCCCAGACGAACGGCGCGAGATTGCGGTTGACCGTGGCGAGTCCGGCCCGGGCGACGCCCTTGGCGCGCGGCATGACGCCGTGCAGCGCCTTCGGGGCCTCCAGACCCACACCGTGCGACGTACCGCCCGCCACGACCACCAGGAAGCCGTCGGAGGCAGCCTTCTGCTGCCGGTAGCCGAAGCGCTCGCCCTTGGCGACGCGCGTGACGTCCAGGACCGCACCGCGATACTCGGTGGCCTCGTGGTCCCCCAGCCACAGGCGGGTACCGATCCGGGCGCGGAAGCGGGTCTGCGGGAACTGCTGCTGGAGCCGGGCCAGTTCGTCCGCCTTGAGGTGGCTCACGAACATCGTGTGCAGCGGCAGCCGGGCCGCGCGCAACCGGTCCATCCAGCCGATGACCTCCTCGACGGCGTCCGAGCCGTCGGTGCGGTCCAGTGGCAGATGAATGGCGAAGCCTTCCAGCCGGACGTTCTCTATGGCGGCGTGCAGCTGCGGCAGGTCCTGCTCGCTGATGCCGTGCCGCTTCATCGAGGACATCACCTCGATGACCACGCGCGCGCCCACGAGGCCGTACACGCCGTCGATGGACGACACCGAGCGCACGACGCGGTCGGGCAGCGGTACGGGCTCCTCGCCGCGCCGGTACGGCGTCAGGACCAGCAGGTCACCGCCGAAGAAGTCCTTGATCCGGGCCGCCTCGTACGTCGTGCCGACGGCCAGCACGTCCGAACCCAGACGCGTGGCCTCGTCGGCCAGCCGCTCGTGGCCGAAGCCGTAGCCGTTGCCCTTGCAGACCGGGACCAGCCCGGGGAACTGCTCCTGCACGTGCTTGTGGTGCGCCCGCCAGCGCGCGGTGTCGACGTAGAGCGTGAGCGCCATGGCCGGACCTGGAACCTTTCTCGTGGCTGCGGTGTGCTGCGATGTGTCGAGGGGAAAGCCTGGGTGGAGCTGTGGAAGCTGTCACCGACGCTACTGGAGCCAGAGCGCCGGGCAGGGGCATCAGCGGCGCGACATGTAGATGTCGAGGGCCTTGTGGAGCAGCTTGTTGAGTGGGAAGTCCCACTCGCCGAGGTACTCGGCCGCCTGCCCGCCCGTGCCGACCTTGAACTGGATCAGGCCGAAGAGGTGGTCGCTCTCGTCCAGGGAGTCGGAGATGCCGCGCAGGTCGTAGACGGTTGCGCCCAGGGCGTAGGCGTCGCGCAGCATGGCCCACTGCATCGCGTTCGAGGGCCGGACCTCGCGACCGATGTTGTCGGAGGCACCGTAGGAGTACCAGACGTGCCCGCCGACGACCAGCATGGTGGCCGCCGACAGGTTCACCCCGTTGTGCCGGGCGAAGTAGAGCCGCATGCGGTTGGGGTCCTCATTGTTGAGGGCCGCCCACATGCGCTGGAAGTACGACAGCGGACGCGGCCGGAAGCGGTCACGCACGGCCGTGATCTCGTACAGGCGCTGCCACTCCTCGAGGTCGTGGTAGCCGCCCTGGACGACCTCGACGCCGGCCTTCTCGGCCTTCTTGATGTTGCGGCGCCAGAGCTGGTTGAAGTTCTTGTGGACCTCTTCCAGGGAACGGTTGGCCAGCGGAACCTGGAAGACGTAGCGGGGCTGCACGTCACCGAAGCCGGCGCCGCCGTCCTCGCCCTGCTGCCAGCCCATGCGGCGCAGCTTGTCGGCAACCTCGAAGGCGCGCGGCTCGATGTGGTCGGCCTCTATGTCGCGCAGGCGCTTGACGTCGGGGTCCTGGATGCCCTTCTTGATGGACGTGGCGTCCCAGCGCCGGATGATCACCGGCGGGCCCATCTTCACCGAGAAGGCGCCCTGCTGCTTGAGGTGAGCCAGCATGGGCTCCATCCAGTCCTGGAGGTTCGGCGCGAACCAGTTGATGACCGGGCCCTCGGGGAGGTAGGCGAGATAGCGCTTGATCTTGGGCAGCTGCCGGTACAGGACGAGACCGGCGCCGACCAGCTCACCGGTGCGGTCGTCGAACCAGCCGAGGTTCTCCGAGCGCCATTCCGCCTTCACGTCTGCCCATGCCGGGACCTGCATGTGACTCGCCGCCGGCAGACTCTGGATGTAGGCCAGATGCTGCTCGCGGCTGATGGTCCTCAGGGTCAGGCTCATTCGGGGCGCTCCTCGGGCTGGTGTGTCCCCATGGGTACAGGGGCTCCGGCTCTCGCGCGAAGCCTACTGCGCCCTGTGAGCGCCCCGTCCGGCGTACGGCTGGAAGGCGGAGGGAAGGGGGCGTCCGGTGGGCGGGCGGCGGCCCGGAGCCCGGTTTGGGGGCTCAGCCGAAGAGCCCGCCGTGGTAGATGCCGAAGTACAGGCCGAGCGCGGCCGCTCCGAGGCCCACCACCAGGCCGAAGCGCTCTCGTGTCGTCTCGGAGATGAGCTGGCCGTATCCGCCGGCCAGGACCCCGAGCAGCCCCGCCCAGGAGGTCAGGACGTGGAGCCCCCGGAAGTTCGCGGTGGCGAGGGCGAGGATTCCGAGCACCAGGGTCACGGCGAGCAGCGTGTCCTGGAGGGGGTGCGGTTTGCCGTCGGTGGCCAGCAGCCCGGTCCGGGGCTTGGCGGGTCGCATGATCTGTGCCATGGGGAACCTCCTGCCATAGGCAGTGTGTCTTCGCCCTTTACATCCGCTGAGTACCGATTGTGTCCCCTCGCAGCCGGATTTCAACCGCAAGCGGGTGGGCGGGTAGTCTGTATCTTCTGCACTGGTGTCTGCTGCCGCCCACCGGCCGGTCCACCTTCTCGGAGGAGGCCCGATTGTCAGTGGGTCCTGGTTTACTCGTTGATACCGGTGCCAACGCATCGCAACCCTCCTGCCACGGAACGACCGTGGCCGCTGAGTCCAAAGGAGGTGGGTTCCACATGCGTCACTACGAGGTGATGGTCATCCTCGACCCCGATCTCGAGGAGCGTGCTGTCTCCCCGCTGATCGAGAACTTCCTCTCTGTCGTCCGTGACGGCGGCGGAAAGGTCGAGAAGGTCGACACCTGGGGCCGTCGTCGTCTCTCGTACGAGATCAAGAAGAAGCCTGAGGGCATCTACTCGGTCATCGACCTGCAGGCCGAGCCTGCGGTCGTCAAGGAGCTCGACCGCCAGATGAACCTGAACGAGTCGGTCCTCCGGACCAAGGTCCTCCGTCCCGAGATGCACTGAGCTCCCGCTCAGCCGATCCCGGGATTCGAGTAGCAGCACAAGCAGCCAGCAGCAAACCCGCCGAGAGGTTCCCCCATGGCAGGCGAGACCGTCATCACGGTCATCGGCAATCTTGTCGACGACCCCGAGCTGCGCTTCACCCCGTCCGGTGCGGCCGTCGCGAAGTTCCGTGTCGCGTCGACTCCCCGCACCTTCGACCGCCAGACGAACGAGTGGAAGGACGGCGAAAGCCTCTTCCTCACCTGCTCGGTCTGGCGTCAGGCGGCGGAGAACGTCGCCGAGTCGCTCCAGCGAGGCATGCGCGTCATCGTGCAGGGCCGGCTGAAGCAGCGGTCTTACGAGGACCGTGAGGGCGTCAAGCGCACGGTCTACGAGCTGGACGTCGACGAGGTCGGCGCCAGCCTGCGCAGTGCCACGGCCAAGGTCACCAAGACCTCGGGCCAGGGCCGCGGAGGCCAGGGCGGTTACGGCGGTGGTGGCGGCCAGGGTGGCGGCGGCTGGGGCGGCGGCCCCGGCGGTGGCCAGCAGGGCGGCGGCGCTCCGGCCGACGACCCCTGGGCGACCGGCGCTCCCGCCGGTGGCCAGCAGGGTGGTGGCGGCCAGGGTGGCGGCGGCTGGGGCGGCGGCTCCGGCGGCGGTGGCGGCTACTCGGACGAGCCCCCCTTCTAAGCGGGCTCCACTCACACTTCTTGATCACACAGGAGAAACACCATGGCTAAGCCGCCTGTGCGCAAGCCGAAGAAGAAGGTCTGCGCATTCTGCAAGGACAAGGTCACGTACGTGGACTACAAGGACACGAACATGCTGCGGAAGTTCATTTCCGACCGCGGCAAGATCCGTGCCCGCCGCGTGACCGGCAACTGCACTCAGCACCAGCGTGACGTCGCCACGGCCGTGAAGAACAGCCGTGAGATGGCGCTGCTGCCCTACACCTCCACCGCGCGATAAGGGAAGGGTGACCGACTCATGAAGATCATCCTCACCCACGAGGTCTCCGGCCTCGGTGCCGCGGGCGACGTCGTCGACGTCAAGGACGGCTACGCTCGCAACTACCTGATCCCGCGGAAGTTCGCCATCCGCTGGACCAAGGGCGGCGAGAAGGACGTCGAGCAGATCCGTCGTGCTCGCAAGATCCACGAGATCCAGACCATCGAGCAGGCCAACCAGGTCAAGGGTCAGCTCGAGGGCGTGAAGGTTCGTCTGGCCGTCCGCTCCGGCGAGGCCGGTCGTCTCTTCGGCTCCGTCACCCCGGCCGACGTCGCTTCGGCGATCAAGGCTGCTGGTGGCCCCGACGTCGACAAGCGTCGCATCGAGCTGGGCTCGCCGATCAAGACCCTGGGCGCCCACGAGACGTCCGTGCGCCTGCACCCCGAGGTTGCCGCCAAGGTCAGCATCGAGGTTGTCGCTGCCTGAGCGTAGCTCTCGCTGAAGCGATGAGATGGGGCCGCATCTCCCGGTCGGGAGTTGCGGCCCCATCTTCATGGCCGTGAGACGCCAGGGTGCCTCGGGGGTGGTTTCACGTGAAACATCGTGTTTCACGTGAAACGGTCAGCGCGTCGCTCCTGTGACGATCCAGCGACCCGATCGCGTACGCAGCCACAGCGTCACCAGGCGCATCGTCATCATCAGGGTCATGGCCGCCCACAGGGCGGTGAGCCCGCCACCCAACGCCGGAACGAAAAGCGCCGCGGGAGTGAAGACAGCCAGGGTGATCAGCATCGCCCCTGCGAGGTACGGGCCATCTCCCGCACCCATGAGGACGCCGTCCAGGACGTAGACCACTCCGCAGATCGGCTGCGATACGGCCACGATCACTAGGGCGGGGAGGGCGGTGTCCTTGACCGCGGAGTCGCCGGTGAACAAGGGCAGGAACACCGGCCGTGAAAGCACCACGAGGACTCCGAGAACGACCCCAACCGCGACGCCCCACTCCACCATCCTGCGGCAGGCGTCGCGGGCACCTTGGGCATCGCCGGCTCCCAGGTAACGCCCGATGATGGCCTGCCCGGCGATGGCTATGGCGTCGAGGGCGAAGGCGAGCAGACTCCACAGGGACAGGATGATCTGATGGGCCGCGATGTCGGCGTCACCGAGCCGGGCCGCCACAGCCGTGGCGATCATGAGAATCGCCCGCAGCGAGAGAGTACGCACCAGCAGCGGCACCCCGGCCTGGGCGGAGGCCCTGATGCCGACAACGTCCGGACGCAGCGAGGCACCATGGCGGCGTGCCCCGCGGACCACCACCCAGAGGTACACGGCGGCCATGCCGCACTGGGCGATGACGGTGCCCCAGGCGGAGCCCGCGATGCCGAGGCCGGCGCCGTAGACGAGTACGACGTTGAGGACGGCGTTGGCGACGAAGCCGGCGATGGCCACGTAGAGGGGGGTCCGGGTGTCCTGCAGACCTCGCAGGACGCCGGTCGAGGCCAGCACGACGAGCATGGCGGGGATACCGAGGGCGGAGATCCGCAGATACGTGACGGCATACGGGGCCGCGGTGTCGGAGGCGCCGAAGAGCTCTACGAGGGAGGGTGCCGTGGGCAGGACGATGGCGATGACGGCGGCACCGAGCAGCAACGCCAGCCAGATGCCGTCCATGCCCTGGCGGATCGCGGACTGCAGGTCGCCCGCCCCGACGCGCCGGGACACGGCCGCCGTGGTGGCGTAGGCGAGGAAAACGAAGACGCTGACGGCTGTGGTGAGCAGGGCCGAGGCGATGCCTAGTCCGGCGAGTTGTGCGGTGCCGAGGTGGCCGACGATCGCACTGTCGGCCATGACGAAGAGGGGCTCGGCGACGAGCGCGCCGAAGGCCGGGACGGCCAGTGCGATGATCTCTCGGTCGTGTCGGCGCCGGGCGGTCCGGGAGCGCGCGGGGGCCTGTGTCATGAGCACCAATCTAATCGTCCACAGGTAAGAGATGCAAAGGTTTGTCACCCCTTACGTCTCGTCTCGCCGTGTGTACTTCTGGGCACGGTTCGAAGCGATCTTGACCTGAGTGGGAAAGTTTTTCTTCTGCACAGGGCGTGGATGGTGAAGGGGCAGGTCAGAGGTGTTTCGCAGATGAGAGCGAGGGCTTGTTCACAGGGCTGTCCACCGGGTCGTGCACAGGTTTCGAGGAGTTCTCCACAGCATCTGGCCGGTCGTCCACATGGCCTGTGGATAACCAGATTGGCTGACGGTGCCCGCAGGCCTACGGTAGTCCGGCGCCTGCTCCGTCCGTCGGCTCCTGAACCGTCACAAAACCGACGCGTCAGAACCGGAGTTGGGCGTCTTATTTGTCAGTGCCGTGCCGTAGAAATGAGGGCACGGCGAGGTCCGCTCGGCGGACGGGAGGAGGTGGCTCGGTGAGCATTTCCGAGCCCTTGGACGATCCGTGGGCCGACAGCGGTCCCAGTGATCGTCTGCCCGCTTCCCGCCGCCGCGGTGATGGGGGCCGCAGCCGCGAGGAGCAGCACGAACGCGGCCCGGACAATGCCGGGTGGGACGGCGGCGGGCCATCTTTCGAGCGGGTGCCGCCGCAGGACCTGGACGCGGAGCAGTCGGTCCTCGGCGGCATGCTCCTGTCCAAGGACGCCATCGCGGACGTCGTCGAGATCCTCAAGGGCCACGACTTCTACAAGCCGGCCCACGAGACGGTCTACCAGGCCATCCTCGACGTCTACGCCAAGGGCGAGCCGGCCGACCCCATCACGATCGCCGCCGAGCTCACCAAACGCGGTGAGATCAACAAGGTCGGCGGAGCCTCGTACCTGCACACCCTCGTCCAGACCGTGCCGACGGCCGCGAACGCCGCGTACTACGCGGAGATCGTGCACGAGCGTGCCGTCCTGCGCCGCCTGGTGGAGGCCGGCACCCGGATCACGCAGATGGGATACGCGGCCGACGACGACGTCGACGAGATCGTCAACCGCGCCCAGGCGGAGATCTACGCCGTCACTGAGCAGCGGACCAGTGAGGACTACCTGCCGCTCGGCGACATCATGGAGGGCGCGCTCGACGAGATCGAGGCGATCGGGTCACGCAGCGGCGAGATGACCGGTGTGCCCACGGGATTCACGGACTTCGACTCACTGACCAACGGACTGCACCCCGGCCAGATGATCGTCATCGCGGCGCGTCCCGCCATGGGTAAGTCGACGCTCGCGCTGGACTTCGCGAGGGCTGCCTCGATCAAGAGCAACCTGCCGAGCGTCATCTTCTCGCTCGAAATGGGGCGCAACGAGATTGCGATGCGTCTGCTGTCCGCCGAGGCCCGCGTCGCCCTGCACCACATGCGGTCCGGCACGATGACGGACGACGACTGGACCCGCCTGGCCCGCCGTATGCCGGACGTCTCGGCCGCTCCGCTCTACATCGACGACTCCCCGAACCTGTCGATGATGGAGATCCGCGCCAAGTGCCGCCGTCTCAAGCAGCGCAACGACCTCAAGCTGGTCATCATCGACTACCTCCAGCTGATGCAGTCGGGCGGCTCCAAGCGCGCGGAGAGCCGTCAGCAGGAGGTGTCGGACATGTCCCGTAACCTCAAGCTCCTGGCCAAGGAGCTGGAAATCCCGGTCATCGCGCTCTCCCAGCTCAACCGTGGACCCGAGCAGCGCACCGACAAGAAGCCGATGGTCTCCGACCTGCGTGAGTCAGGTTCGATCGAGCAGGACGCCGACATGGTCATTCTGCTGCACCGAGAGGACGCGTACGAGAAGGAGTCGCCGCGCGCGGGCGAGGCGGACCTGATCGTGGCCAAGCACCGTAACGGTCCGACGGCGACGATCACCGTCGCCTTCCAGGGTCACTACTCGCGGTTCGTGGACATGGCACAGACCTGATCCCCCGGTGCGGGGAAATCGGCTCGACGTGTGGTTCCCGGGCCGATGGACTGGGGGCATGACGACACCTCAGGAAGAGCTGCTCCCCGCCACCCGCCGGGCGCTGCTGCACCGGATCGCCGTGGCCCAGGCCGAGGGGCGCACCCCGTCGCTCGTCGCGGCGGTGGTCCGGGACGGGCGCACTGTGTGGCACGGAGCACGGACCTCGGTCGACGGCCACGGCCCGGACGAGAACGTGCAGTACCGGATCGGCTCGATCACCAAGACCTTCACCGCTGTCCTCGTCCTGCGGCTGCGCGACGAGGGAGTGCTTGATCTCGCGGACCCGCTGGAGAAGCACCTGCCGGGTACCGGAGCGGGCGAGGCCACGATCGCCGAGTTGCTGGCGCACTCGGGCGGGCTGGCCGCCGAGTCGCCCGCGCCGTGGTGGGAGCGGACGCCGGGCTCGCTGCGGCCCGAACTCGCCGACGTGCTGGGAGAGCAGCCGCTCCTGCACCCGGTGGGCCGTCGGCACCACTACTCGAACCCGGGCTACACGCTGCTCGGCGCGCTGGTCGAGAAGTTGCGCGGTGCTCCGTGGGAGGACGTCCTGCGGCGGGAAGTACTGGAACCGCTGGGCTTGGGCCGCACGGCCGGGAGCCCGCAGGCACCCCACGCCGGTGGCTGGGCGGTACATCCCTGGGCCGACGTGATGCTGGCCGAGCCCGCTGAAGACCTCGGGCGGATGGCCCCTGCCGGTCAGCTCTGGTCCACCACCGGAGATCTGGCACGGTTCGCCGTCTTCCTCGCGAGGGGGGACGACAGGGTGCTGAGCGCGGAGACAGTGCGGGAGATGCGGGCGCCCGCGGCGCCGGCCGAGGCCGCGGACGTCGTGGACGGCTCGGCGTACGGTCTCGGCCTGCAGATCCAGCGCTGGGACGGGCGGCTGCTCGTGGGGCACTCCGGCTCCCTGCCGGGTTTCCTGGCCAACCTCACCATCAGCGTGGAGGACGACGTGGCCGCGGTGGTGCTGACCAACTGCACGTCAGGCCCGATGCCGGCCGTGGTCGGTGCCGATCTCGTTCGCATCGTCGCCGAGGCGGAACCCCGGTTCCCCGAACCGTGGCGCCCGCTGCCGGAAGTCGACTCCTCTGTGCTGGAGTTGGCCGGGCAGTGGTATTGGGGAACATATGCATTCGCCCTGCGGCTGACGCCCGGCGGGGGAGTCTCGCTGGAGCCGCTGTCAGGCCACGGCCGCAGCTCGCGCTTCCGGGCGAACGGTGATGGCACGTGGACGGGGCTCGAGGGCTACTACGCCGGGGAGCTTCTGCGGGCCGTGCGGCGCACGGACGGGTGTGTGAGCCATCTGGACCTTGGGTCGTTCGTGTTCACGCGTCAGCCGTACGAAGAAGGGGCGCCTGTGCCGGGAGGGGTGGACCCGCAGGGGTGGCAAGGGATCGGCTAGGTATCTCGAGCAGCGCCGTGTGTGCCCTGTTTCACGTGAAACGGGGCACACGGTGGGACGCGCATGGCTGCGCCCTGCTCAGAGCTGGAGCTTGAAGCCCGTGTGCGAGGCCGAGAATCCGAGGCTCTCGTAGAAGCGGTGGGCGTCGGTGCGTGTCTTGTCGGAGGTGAGCTGTACCAGGTGACATCCCTGTCGACGGGACTCCTCGACCGCCCACTCGATGAGCTGGGTGCCCAGGCCGCTGCCGCGTTCGGCGGCGTCGATGCGGACGCCTTCGATGATCGACCGGGTGGCGCCGCGCCGGGACAGGCCGGGGACGATCGTCAGCTGGAGGGTGCCGACGACACGGCCGCCGCGGACGGCGACGGCCAGGCGCTGGTTGGGATCGGCGCTGAGCCGTTCGTACGCGGCCAGGTAGGGGCTCAGGTCGTCCGGTGACTCCCGTTGGGCGCCCAGGGGGTCGTCGGCGAGCATGGCGACGACCGCCGGGATGTCGTCCTCGGCGGTGGGTCGTATTTCAAGATCTCCCATGACCGCACCCTACGCAGAGGCGGCAGGAGAAGGTACGGCGTACGCCGGCAACGGCAGGCTAGGCGGGCACCGGTGACTTGAGGGTTTCCACGGCCCGGACCAGCGGGACCAGTTCGGGATTCGCGGCCGCCTTGTCGAGGGCCTCGCGCAGGGCGGCGTCATTGGTGGGCCGCGCCTCGTCCAGCAGCTTCAGCCCTGCCGCGGTGACGTTGGTGTAGATACCACGGCGGTCGGTGGGGCACAGGTAGCGCTCGAGCAGTCCGCGGTCCTCCAGCCGGGTGACCAGGCGCGTGGTGGCGCTCTGGCTCAGGACGACGGCGTCGGCGACCTGCTTCATCTGCAAATGCCCACCGTCGCCGTCGTGCTGCCGACTGAGTACGTCGAGCAGGGAGTACTCGCGCACGCTCAGGTCGTGACCGGCCTGCAGGGCGCGTTCGATGTGGGCCTCGATCCTCCCGTGCAGCAGGGAGAGGGCGCACCAACCCTGGGAGAGGGCGATGAGCGCGGGGTCCGTCGCTGTCATGTGGTTCCTCCGTCCCGGAGCGGCTGCAACCAGGGTAGACCAGGCCCGAGCTTGTTGGCGTTTGCTTGTAACCCGCGTCTGCAACTAATGTGAGCGACGGTAAAGCGCTCGTGCAACTGTCTGGGAAGGTGTATACCTCCATGCCTCTCGCGCTCCTGGCCCTCGCGATCGGGGCCTTCGGAATCGGAACGACAGAGTTCGTGATCATGGGCTTGCTGCCCGAGGTCGCGAGCGACTACGGGGTCTCCATCCCCACCGCCGGCTTCCTCGTGACCGGGTACGCGCTCGGCGTGATGTTCGGTGCCCCGCTGATGACCGTGCTCGGCACCAGGGTCCCGCGCAAACGGATGCTGATGCTGCTGATGGGCCTGTTCATCGCCGGCAACCTGCTCTCCGCCCTCGCCCCAGCCTTCTCCGTCATGCTGGCCGGCCGCGTTGTCGCCTCCCTCGCCCACGGCGCCTTCTTCGGCATCGGCTCGGTCGTCGCGGCCGACATGGTCGCCCCGCACAAAAAGGCCGGCGCGATCGCGATGATGTTCACCGGGCTGACCGTCGCCAACGTCGTCGGCGTCCCGCTGGGCACGCTCGTCGGACAGTCCGTCGGCTGGCGCGTCACCTTCGCCGTCGTGGCCGTGCTCGGCGTCGTGGGGCTGGCCGGCGTCGCCAAGCTGGTCCCCGACATGCCCAAGGCGGAGGGCGTGCGGATGCGGCACGAACTGGCCGCGTTCAAGAACGCCCAGGTCCTGCTGGCGATGGCCATGACCGTTCTCGGCTTCGGCGGAGTCTTCGCGGCCATCACCTACATCGCGCCGATGATGACGAACGTCGCGGGCTTCGCGGACGGTTCGGTCACCTGGCTGCTGGTCCTCTTCGGCCTCGGCATGGTCGGCGGCAACCTCGTCGGCGGCAGGTTCGCCGACCGTGCCCTGCTGCCCATGCTGTACGTCTCCCTCGGCGCCCTGGCCGTCGTACTCGCCCTCTTCACGCTCACCGCGCACAACAAGATCGCCTCGGCCGCGACCATCTTCCTGATCGGCGCCCTGGGCTTCGCCACCGTTCCGCCGCTGCAGAAGCGTGTCCTGGACCACGCGCACGGCGCCCCGACATTGGCCTCAGCCGTGAACATCGGCGCCTTCAACCTCGGCAACGCGCTCTCCGCCTGGCTCGGTGGCGTCGTCATCGCAGCCGGCTTCGGCTACACCGCCCCGAACTGGGTCGGTGCCGCGCTCGCCGCCTCCGCGCTGCTTCTCGCCTTCCTCTCGGCCGCTCTCGAACGGCGGGGCGGTGCCTCCGGCACGGTCGTCGCGGGCTCCGTGCCGACCGAGCAGCGGGCCGCCGCCGTCCACCGCTGAACGGACCCGGCCGTGGGGTAGTAGGAGTGGCCGTCCTCATACCGGGACTGCCGTCCCCCGTACCTCCGCGGTTCCCCTGGCCTCAACAAGCACTGAGGCACCGCATCACTCAGCACCACCCAAGGAGAACCTCCCATGAGCACCGCCGCTGTCGCCCCGCTGACCATTCAGGACGCCGAAGTCCTCGTCTCCGCGGCTCACCGCGCCGCCGAGGCCGCCGGGGGCACCGTCAGCGTCACCGTCCTCGACGCGGGCGGCCACCTGCTCGCTTTCCGGCGCGACGACCGGGCCGTACTGATCTCCGGGGAGACCAGTACCCGCAAGGCCTATACGGCGCTCCAGCTGAACACCCCCACCGCCGACCTCGTCGACGCAGTCCAGCCCGGCGGTCTCTTCCACACGCTTCCCACCGCCCTCGACCGGCCGTTGCTGTTCATCGCGGGCGGTGTGCCCGTACACCGCGACGGCCGGCTCATCGGAGCTATCGGGGTCGGTGGCGGCGCGCCCGAGCAGGACCACACCTTCGCCACGGCCGCCACGGAGGCCCTCGCCTGACGGCAGCCGCGTGCGTACGGAACCGGTTCCCGGGACCTCGCCGGGAACCGGTTCCGTCGTACCGAACGCCGTCGTTCCGAACGCCGCAGTATCGGACGCCGTCGCATCGCGAGATGCAGCTCGTCGTGCAGGGTTCAGCCCGCCGCCACCGTCAGCGGCGCGAACCGTCGGCTCCAGTCCCCAGGCAGCTCGGTGATCCCGTACGTCATGACCGCGTTGGGCGCGACGGAGGAGAGGCCGTGCTCCTTCACCCAGCCCAGCAGCTCTTCGTGGCGCACGTCGATGTCCGTGCGCAGCGGTCGGTCGGTGTGGGCGGCGAGGGAGCCGACGAGCGCCTTGGCCGTCTCGGTGTCGCGGGCGATCAGGGGGCCTACGACATGGGTATCCATATTGGGCCAGGCCGCGGCGTACCCGATGAGCCGGCTGTCCTCCTCGGCCACGCGCAGATGGTCGGCGAAGGCGGGCAGCCGCGCGATGATGTGGGTGCGGTCGGCGCCGAACACCTCTTCGTCGAGCCGGAGGATGGCGGGGAGGTCCTCGGCCGTGGCCGCGCGCGTGGCGATCCGCGGTTCCGGCCCGCCCGGAGCGAAACGCCCGCGCACCATCTCCACCCGGCCGGTGGCTTTGAAGCCGAGCTCCTCATAGAGCGGCTGGCCGTACGGGGTCGCGTGCAGGGTCAGGGGCGTGGGGCCGAGCGCGGAGACGACGTGGCGCATCAGCCGACGCCCGACGCCCTGGCGGGAGTGACGCTCGGCGACCAGCACCATGCCGATGGCGGCGAGGGAGGGACGCGCGTGCGGCCCGTACTCGGTGACGGTGCAGGCGCTGACGAGGCCGCCCCCCGGATCGTCGATGCCGTACCCCTTCCCGGCGGTGAGGAGGAACCCCCACTTGTGTTCCTCGCGCAGCCACCCCCGGTCCTCGGACAGGTCGGCGCAGGCGGTGAGATCGCGGAGCGTGAGACGGCGGATCGGCAGAGAGGCGAGGGAAGGTGTCGGCACGCAGGTCAGGCTGTCCGACAGCGGCCGTCCGCGTCCACCTCTTTCCGGTGGAACATGCGAGCTTTTGGCCATGTTGTGGCCGAGTGCTCAGTGGTCCGTCATCCGCTGGACGTCGGATCGGGCCGAAAGGCGGTTGCCGCCGCCGTCAGCCGAGGTCGGGTGCGTGCATGGCACGCACCCCCTCGATGTTGCCGTCCAGGAAGTGCCTCAGCGACAGCGGGACGAGATGGACGGATGCGATCCCGACCCGGGTGAACGGCACCCGCACGATCTCGTACTCACCGGTGGGCTCGTCGACCTCGGGGCCGTGGCGCAGGGCCGGGTCCATGGACTCCAGGTGACAGACGAAGAAGTGCTGCACCTTCACGCCTGTCGCGCCCTCGTCCTCGCCGATGTGCTCCACCGTGTCCACGAAACAGGGGACCACGTCAGTGATCTTGGCACCGAGTTCCTCGTGCACCTCGCGGTGCAGGGCGTCCACGACGGTGCTGTCGCCCGGTTCCACCCCGCCTCCGGGAGTGACCCAGTAGGGATCGACACCGGGTTTGGTGCGTTTGATCAGGATCAGGTGGTCGCCGTCCAGGAGGACGGCGCGGGCGGTGCGCTTGACCACGGGTCGGACGGTCATGGGAGAAATGTGGCCCGGCTGGTTCCACGTGAAACATTGCGGGAGTTCACCGTACGAGCCCGTAGGCTCAGTTCCAGTCGGCGGCCGCGCGCAGCAGCCCCTCATGGGCGCGGGTGATGTGTGGCATCGCCAACGTGCCGGTACGCACCACTAGGAAATACGTTCGCAGCGGCGGCACCGCCGGATCGTGCAGAGCGACGACATCGCCGCGCTCCAGTGCCTCAGCGCACAGATAGCGGGGAAGTACGGAGAGCCCTGCGCCGGCGATCGTGCAGGCGAGCACCGCACGCAGGTCGGGGACGACGACCGTGCCCGGAACGGCAGGGCGGGCGTCGAAGACGGACGCCCAGTAACGGGCGACAAAGGGCAGCGATTCATGCACCTCGACCACGGGAACGTGTTCCAGCGCGGGTGCAGTGGTGCGGGGGAGCTTTGCGGTGCCGGTCCGCTCCGCCCAGCGGGGCGCTGCGACCAGGACGTGCTCCTCGTCGCAGAGCGGAGTCGCAGTGAGCAGTGCGCCGCGTGGCCGGGCCGTACCGATGGCCAGATCATGATGCCCGGCGGCCAGTCCATCCAGGGTCTCCTCGGCGTTCCCGAACGAAGCGCGCAGGGCGAAGCCCTGTTCGTCCTCGCCGGTGAGCTCGGTGAGGACGGGAAGGGCCCGCTCAGCGGTGAACTCGGGCGGCCCGGCGAGATGCAGGGTTCTCAGCAAGGAGTCGTCGTCCACCCTGGTTTCGGCGATCTCCACCAGGGCGTCGAGATGCGGTGCGGTCTTGTGGGCGAGTTCGTCGCCGATGGTCGTCGGGGTCACGCCGCGGGCCTGCCGCAGGAACAGGGGGCGTCCGAGCTGCCGTTCCAGGGTGCGGATCTGCGAGGTGACGGCCGGCTGGGAGAGGCCGAGCAGAGCCGCCGCGCGGGTGAAGGAACCGGCTCGGTACACGGTCACGAACGTGCGCAGCAAGGCCAGATCCACGAAAACCCTCCCCCTCTTCTGTTACCTCCAGCCCTCCGGCCGCGCCCAACTATAAATATGTCGATAGGTCGCTGTCGCTACAGTGATTGGACACTGACGCAGAGTCAACTAGCCTTGACCACGCGGTTCTTCGCGCGCGGAACCGGAGGACGGTCCGAGCCACGAGGGGGGAGGCTCGGACCGTCCGCAGCACTCGGCCGGACACAGCGCGGCGGCTGTGCGGCAGCGGTCAGTCCGCGGATTCCTCCAGCGCACGCAGCAGATCAGCCAGCAGGTCCGCGGGATCCTCCGCGCCTACCGAAAGCCGGATGAACCCCTCCGGTACCGCGTCGCCGCCCCAGCGGCCACGCCGCTCGGCCGTGGACCGCACCCCGCCGAAGCTCGTCGCGCCCTCCACGAGACGCAGTGCGTCGAGAAAACGATCGGCACGCGCGCGCGTGGGCAGCGTGAAGGAGATGACGCACCCGTAGCGCAGCATCTGGTGCGAGGCGATCTTGTGGGAGGGGTCGTCGGGCAGCCCCGGGTACCGCAGCCCGGTGATCTCCGGCCGCCCCCGCAGGGCTTCGGCGACCTTGAGCGCGGTGGTGTCCTGGCGGTCCACGCGCAGCTGGAGGGTGGCGATCGAACGGTGTGCGAGCCAGGCCTCCATGGGGCCGGGGATCGCACCGACGATCTTGCGCCACCGCCGGACGGCGGTCATCGCCCCGGCATCACGGCCGGCCACGTAGCCCAGGAGGACGTCGCCGTGGCCGGTGAGCTGCTTGGTGCCGCTGGCCACCGAGAAGTCGGCGCCGAGCTCCAGCGGCCGCTGCCCCAGCGGCGTCGCGAGCGTGTTGTCGACGGCGACCAGGGCGCCACGCGCGTGGGCCGCCTCGACGAGCCGTCGGACGTCGCACACGTCGAGCCCGGGGTTCGACGGCGTCTCGATCCACAGCAGCTTCGCCCCGTCAAGGACGCCGAGCTGGGCGTCCCCGCCGGTCGGTGCGGTGCGTACCTCGATGCCGTACGCCTCCAGCTGGGCCCGGACCAGCGGCAGCGCCTGGTAGCCGTCGTCGGGCAGGACGGCCGCGTCACCGGCGCGCAGCTGTGAGAAGAGCACCGAGGAGATCGCGGCCATACCGGAGGCGAACACGAGGGTCTCGACGTCGTCCTGCCCGGGCGCCTCCAACTCGCCGATGGCGCGCTCGAGGTGGGTCCACGTCGGGTTCTCGTCGCGGCCGTAGGTGTACGGGCCGGTCGGCTCGCCCGGGAGATGGAAGTGGGCGGCGAACACGGGGCCGGGCAGGGTCGGCTCGTGCTTGACGGGTTCGGGCAGTCCGGCCCGCACCGCGCGTGTGCCGTCACCGGTGCCGGAAGGGGTCCCCGCCGCGCCCGTACCGGCCCCGTTGTTCGTAGCGGAATCGTTCATGCCGCCCGTCCTTCCATTTGCTCGCGTACCGCGGCGAGCAATCCCGTGCTCGCCGTCTCCACCATCTCAAGGCACTCCTCGAAGCCGTCCACGCCCCCGTAATAGGGGTCCGGTACGTCGAGGTCGTCGTGGTCGGCGACGGGGTCGTAGGACCGCAGGAGTCTTACCTTGGCCGCGTCCTGCTCCGTGGGTGCGAGGCGGCGCAGCGCCCGCAGGTGGCCGGCGTCCAGGGCGACGACGAGGTCGAGGCGGGAGAACCAGGACGGCTGGAACCGGCGGGCCGTGTGGTCGAGGCCGTAACCGTTGCCCTCCAGGACGGCCACGGTGCGCGGGTCGGCGCCCTCGCCCTCGTGCCAGCCGTCGGTGCCGGCGCTGCCGGCCTCGACCAGGCCGTCCAGCCCGGCGTCTTCCACACGCGCGCGGAAGACGGCCTCGGCCATGGGGGAGCGGCAGATGTTGCCCGTGCACACGAAGCAGACTCGGTAGGTCATCGTGGTCAGTCCTTGTCGGGCAGGAATGCGTTGAGCGCCCAGGAGACGACCGAGACGATCAGGCCACCCAGAACGGCGGTCCAGAATCCGTCCACGTGGAAGCTCAGGTCGAGCCTGTCGGCGACCCACGACGTGAGCAGCAGCATGAGTGCGTTGACCACCAGGGTGAACAGCCCCAGGGTCAGGATGAACAATGGGAAGGTCAGCACCTGCACGACCGGCTTGACCAGCAGGTTCACCAGGCCGAACACCAGGGCGACGACGATGAGCGTGGCGGCCTTCTCGCCGGTGCTGCCACCGGTCAGTGTGATCTTGTCGAGCAGCCACACGGCGACCGCGAGAGCGCCCGCGTTGGCGATCGTCTTGACTACGAAATTCTTCATGTGTCTGATCGTGGCAGACGCGATCGGAAACGAATGGTGAGGCAGGGGCGGACGAGGCGATGAAGGCATTCCGGCTGGACGAACTGGAGGCGGAGCGCGCCGCCAACGACGGTGCCTACCTGCAGTTCCTGCGTGAGCGGAACATGTCGGTCGGTCTGTACGCCCTCGACGCGGGCACGGCCGACCCTCAGCAGCCGCACGCGCAGGACGAGGTGTACTTCGTGGTGAGCGGGCGGGCCGCGATCACCGTGGGCATGGAGACCACCCAGGTCGCCCGAGGCAGCGTGGTGTACGTGCCGGCCGGGGTTGCCCACAAGTTCCACCACATCAGCGAGGACCTGCGGGTTCTGGTGGTCTTCTCTCCGCCCGAGAGCTGAGCCGCGCCCCCCGGGTTCCCTAGGGGATCGGTCAGGGGGAGACAAGGGATGCGAGGGCCCTGCCGGGGCCCTCGCGGCCCTAGCATCGACTGCAGGACTTCAGAGGACTCCCCGAGGGGCCCGGGCCGTCGAAGGACCCGGCACTCGACGGGCGGAAAGGTAAGGACGAGGGCGATGCGAGAGATCTTCACGGGACTGCCGTGGTGGGTTAAGTGGGTCGCGGTGCCGGTCATCGCCCTGGTCGTGTTCGGCGGGCTGATCGCCAGCGTGGTCGGTTTCGTGATCGGACTGCTGTTCAAGCTGCTGGTCTTCGTCGCCCTCGTCGGCGGACTGATCTACGTCGTACGCAAGTTCATGTCGAGTTCGTCGTCGCGTAGCGACTGGTGAGAGCCGCGGGGCACCGGTGGCGGTAACAGGAATCACCGGTTCCCTCGCGCGAGGGAAGTTTCCCGGACGGGCCGTCGGCGAGTGGTGACCGGCGAATAGAGTCCGGAAATCCTCGCGGGGGCGACCCCGCGAGGGGCGTACGCCCACCCGTGTTCCCCGCACGGGCTGCCCCCTCGCGTTCCGGGAGTGCCCCTTGGCCACGGCTGACACCGCAGTTGTCCCACCGCACGCAGTGCACGCACTGCCAGTACAGCCCCGTTCGACGCCTCGCACACCCCCCACGAATGCCTCCGCGGTCCCTCCGTCCGCGACCCTCATCGGATCCGTGCAGCGGGCGATGCGTCTCCTGGAGTGCGTCGCCGAACACGAGTACGGGTCCCCTGCCAAGCAACTGGCCCGTGAGGCGCGGCTGGCGCTGCCCACGGCGTACCACCTCCTGCGCACTCTGGTGCACGAGGGATATCTGCGCCGTGAGAAGGGCCTGTTCTTCCTCGGCGAGGCCGCCGAGCGGCTGAGCAGCAGCGGAGCCGAGCAGAAACGTCGCAGCACGGTGGCCGACGCGCTGGCGCACGTACGCGACACGGTCGGTGCTCCCGTGTACTACGCCACGTACCGCGACGGCGAGATCGAGGTCATGTGCGTCTCGGACACGCCGGGCATTCCGGCGGTCGAGGAGTGGGCGGACTTCCGTGAGACCGGGCACGCGCACGCCATCGGACAGTGCCTGTTGTCGCAGCTGGACGAGGATGCCCGCCGCGACCACCTGGACCGCTACCCGGTGCAGCCGGTCACGCCGTACACGGTGCGTGATGGCCACAGCCTGCTGAAACGCCTGGAACGCATGCCGCGGATGACGCCGGTGACCGAGCGCCAGGAGTACGCCCTGGGGACGGTCTGCGCGGCGATTCCGATCACTGTCGGCACCACGGCGGTGACGATGGCCATCTCCCTGCCACTCCAACAGGCGGACCGGCTGCTGCCCGCGGCGGACCGACTGCAGACCGAGGTGGGACGGCTTCTGGGGTTACTCGCGATCTCTATCAGTATCTGAAAACTCACTCCTTGTGATCTGGTGTGTACGTTAAGCAAGATGCCACCAGTGTTAGAGGTTTGATTCCCGGACAGTCGACGGCGAATGACGGGGTAGGCGATGGGCGAGTCCGTACAGGCAGAGGTCATGATGAGCTTTCTCGTGTCCGAGGAGCTCTCTTTCCGCATTCCCGTGGAGCTGCGCTACGAGACCTGTGATCCCTATGCCGTGCGTCTGACCTTCCACCTGCCCGGGGACGCGCCGGTGACCTGGGCCTTCGGCAGGGAGTTGCTGGTCGACGGAGTGGGGCGGCCGTGTGGTGACGGAGACGTGCGTATCGCGCCGGTCGATCCCGAGCCGCTGGCGGAAGTGCTGATCCGCCTTCAGGTAGGCAGTGACCAGGCGCTGTTCCGTTCGTCCGCGGCGCCCTTGGTGGCCTTTCTCGACCGGACCGACAAGCTGGTGCCGCTGGGGCAGGAGGGCGCGCTCGCCGACTTCGACACCCACCTCGACGAGGCGCTGGACCGCATCCTGGCGGAGGAACAGAGCGCGGGCTGAACCGTTACGGCAGCCCTGCAGCGTTGGCGTAACGCTTCGCCGGGCCGGCTGCCGATGCGTTCAGCGCTTACGCCGCCGGCCCCGCCCGCGTACGGGAGCCGTCGCACCGGCCCCCGGCGTCACCACGGCGGCCTGTGACACCGGTCGGTCGCCAGGCCGGTCGGCCGACACGACGAGTGCCGCGAGTGCCGTGGTGACCGGAACAGACGCCACCAGGCCGATCGAACCGACCAGCGTGCGCACGATCTCCTCCGCGACCAACTCGCTGTTGGCGACCGTTCCCACGCCGCTCTGCGCGATCGAGAACAGCAGCAGCAGTGGCAGCGCGGCGCCGGCGTAGGCGAGGACGAGCGTGTTGACGACCGAGGCGATGTGGTCGCGGCCGATACGGATGCCCGCGCGGTACAGCCCGCGCCAACCCATCGTCGGGTTGGCCTCGTGAAGTTCCCAGACCGCCGAGGTCTGGGTGACCGTCACGTCGTCGAGGACACCGAGCGAACCGATGATGACCCCGGCGAGCAGCAGGCCGCTCATGTCGATCGTCGGGTACAGGCCGTGGATGAGGCCGGTGTTGTCGTCCGTGTTCCCGGTGAGTGCGGCCCAGCCGATGAACAACGACCCGAGAAGACCGATCAGCAGCAACGAGATCAGGGTGCCGAGAACCGCCACGGACGTACGGGCCGACAGGCCGTGGCACAGGTACAGCGCGATCAGCATGATGGCGCTGGACCCGACGACCGCCACGACGAGCGGGTTCGAGCCTTGCAGGATCGCGGGCAGGATGAAGAAGTTGAGCAGCAGGAAGCTGATGGCCAGCGAGACCAGGGCCATGAGGCCGCGCAGCCGTCCGACGACCACGACGGCGAGCGCGAAGATACCGGCGAGCAGGGCCAGCGGGACCGTTCGGTTGATGTCGGTCACCGAGTACTGCAGGTCCTCCGGCGCGGAGGGCTCGTAGGCGACCACTACCTTCTGGCCCTCGTGCAACTGGCGCGACTGGTCCGGCTGCACGATCTCGGTGAACGTGCGGCCCTTGTCATCGCCGCTGTCGACGCGGATCGTCGCCCGCTTGCAGTCGCCGTTCGCCTGCTGCACCGCGGAGGAGCCCTCGGCGGTAGAGGTGTCGCCGGTCGGGGGGACACCCGATGCGTTGACGGACTGGCAGCTCAGCTCGACCACCTTGGTGACGGTGCCCTGCTGCGTCTGCCGGTCGAAGCCCACCCCGGTGCGCTCGTGCGGCGGTGCGCCGCCCGGCCACAACACCGCGAGCCCGACCAGTACCGCCGCGGCGAACGGGATGAGGACGGCGGCGATGACCTTCCTCAGATGCCGGGAGACGGGCGTCGCCGGTCCGTGACTGTGGGCGTGCGAGTGCCCGTGGCCGTCACCGGCACCGTGGCCGCCGCCCGCACCATGGCCTCCCCCGTGCCCACCGAAACCACCGTGGCCGTCACCGGCACCGTGCCCGCCGCCCGCGTCATGTCTGCCACCGTCCGCGCCGTGAGGGCCTGCGGGGGTGTACCCGGCTTCAGGGCGGACGTTGCTGTCCTCGGCACTCGGACCGCGGCGGGGCTCGTGCGGCGGAAACGGGGGCTGCTGCGGTGTGGTCACCGGCCGATCATCGCAAGAACGAGGGGGGCCCTCTGTTCACCGCGCCCGAATTGACGCTAGCGTGGAGGCACCTTTGTACACGCGGGAGCTCGGAGCACCGGGCTGAGAGGGCGCTGACCTCCGTCCCAGCGATGTTTCACGGGAAACGTCACCGAAACCGAGTGATGTTTCCCACGAAGCGTCGGCAGACGGAAGCCGCTGCGTCGACCGCCGAACCTGTTACCGGGTAATGCCGGCGTAGGGAGTAGGTCTCATGACCATCAAGGACGCACGCACGCCTGCCTCCACACAGAACCCCGCCCAGGAGGAATCCACGGAGGCCGGGAAGTCCATCGGCTGGCACAAGGCGTACGTCGAGGGCTCGCGCCCCGACCTGCGGGTGCCGGTTCGTCAGGTGCATCTCACCAACGGGCAGTCGGTCACCCTCTACGACACTTCGGGCCCGTACACCGATCCACTCGTCGACACCGACGTCCGCAGGGGTCTGCAGCCGCTGCGGGAGAACTGGATCATCGCCCGCGGCGACACCGAGGAGTACGCGGGCCGTCCCGTCCGTCCCGAGGACGACGGAATCAAGCACACCTCCCCGCGCGGCGGTCTGCGTAATCTCGACGCCGTCTTCCCCGGACGGCCGCGTCAGCCGCGCCGGGGAAGGGACGGCAACGCGGTCACGCAGCTCGCGTACGCACGGCGGGGCGAGATCACGCCGGAGATGGAGTACGTCGCCGTACGGGAGAACGTCTCGCCGGAAGTGGTGCGTGAGGAGATCGCGGCGGGCCGTGCCGTACTCCCGGCCAACGTCAACCACCCGGAGATCGAACCGATGATCATCGGCAAGAAGTTCCTGGTGAAGGTCAACGCCAACATCGGCAACTCGGCTGTGACGTCCTCCATCGAAGAGGAGGTCGAGAAGATGACCTGGGCGACCCGGTGGGGCGCCGACACGGTCATGGACCTGTCCACCGGCCGCAACATCCACACCACTCGTGAGTGGGTGCTGCGCAACTCCCCCGTCCCCATCGGGACGGTGCCGCTCTACCAGGCGCTGGAGAAGGTCGACGGCCGGGCCGAGGAGCTGACCTGGGAGATCTACAAGGACACGGTCATCGAACAGGCCGAGCAGGGTGTGGACTACATGACGGTCCACGCGGGGGTGCGTCTGGCGTATGTGCCGCTCACCGCGAACCGCAAGACCGGCATCGTCTCGCGCGGCGGCTCGATCATGGCGGCGTGGTGCCTGGCGCACCACAGGGAGTCGTTCCTGTACGAGAACTTCGAGGAGCTGTGCGAGATCCTCGCCGCCTACGACGTCACCTACTCTCTCGGCGACGGCCTGCGGCCGGGTTCGATCGCGGACGCCAACGACGAGGCGCAGTTCGCGGAGTTGCGCACGCTCGGGGAACTCAACCGGATCGCGAAGCGTTTGAACGTTCAGACCATGATCGAAGGCCCGGGCCATGTCCCGATGCACAAGATCAAGGAGAACATCGACCTTCAGCAGGAGATCTGCGATGAAGCTCCGTTCTATACGCTCGGCCCCCTGACGACGGACGTCGCGCCGGCGTACGACCACATCACCTCCGGCATCGGTGCCGCGATGATCGCCTGGTGGGGCACGGCCATGCTCTGCTACGTCACGCCCAAGGAGCACCTGGGCCTGCCCAACCGTGACGACGTCAAGACCGGCGTCATCACCTACAAGATCGCCGCCCATGCCGCCGACCTCGCCAAGGGACATCCAGGTGCGCAGGAATGGGACGACGCGCTGTCCGACGCCCGCTTCGAGTTCCGGTGGGAGGACCAGTTCAATCTGGCTCTCGACCCGGACACGGCACGAGAGTTCCACGACGAGACACTGCCGGCCGAGCCCGCCAAGACGGCTCACTTCTGCTCCATGTGCGGGCCGAAGTTCTGTTCGATGAAGATCTCGCAGGACATCCGGCGTGAGCACGGAGGCAGCAAGACCGAGATCGAGGAGGGCATGGCCCAGAAGTCGAAGGAGTTCGCGGCCAGCGGGAACCGGGTGTACTTGCCGCTGGCCGACTGAGGTCCGTCGGCACCGGCCTCACGCTGAGCCACCCGGCGTAGTGCAACGGGGTGGCTCAGCGTGAGCCGGGGAACGCTGCCTGTTCAGGAGGGCTCGCCACCCCGAACGGGTTGTCGATCACGTAACGCCAGTATCCGTCCGGCCCACGGCGAGCCATGTCTGTCGCGGTATCCCCGATGTGGACCTGGCCGCTGTGGGCGGCGGTGCCGGCGATGGCGAAGTCGACGATCAGTAGAGCCAGGTCGCCGACGACGTTTGTGTGGCGTGGGGTCACCTCGTGGCACTGTGAGGCAGCGGAACACTGGGGGGATGCGTCATGTGTCAAGCGAACAGCCCCTCGACATGGGTAACCAAACGGAAACCCACGCGTGGGACGCGGAGTTGGTACCGGAGGGACGAGGTCACACCCGTCGGCCGGACGCCGGTTGCCCGGTGGAGGTCGCCGTCGCCTGCCCCTCCCCACCGACGGGCTCGGCTGGGCAGACTGGGCGCATGACAGCCACCTCCCTGAGCAAGGGCGCCAACCTCGGCGTCGACTCCCCTGCGGTGCGCGTCGAACTCGTCTGGTCCGCCGGACCGGGTGTGCCCGAGGTCGACGCCTCCGCGCTGCTGCTCACCTCGGCCGGACGTGTGCGGGACGACGGCGACTTCGTCTTCTACAACCAGCCACGCCACGCGTCCGACGCGGTGGAGCACCTGGGCAAGCAGAGTGGGCACGGTGCCGGCGCGGGTGTCACGACCGACGCGGTCGCAGTGGACCTGCGCTCGGTGGAACCGGCCGTCGACCGCATCGTCCTGTGCGCCTCGGCAGACGGCGGAACGTTCGGCCAGATCCCGGGGCTGTCACTCCGGCTGCTGGACGCCGGGACCCGCACCGAGCTGGCCCGGTTCGACATCACGGCCGGAACGGAGACCGCCCTGGTCGGCGGCGAGCTGTACCGGCGCCAGGGGAAGTGGAAGTTCCGCGCGGTGGGGCAGGGGTACGCCTCCGGGCTCGCGGGGCTGGCCACCGACTTCGGTATCAGCGTGGACGACACTCCCCCGGCGGTCGCGCCCACCGGCTCGTCAACGGCAGCGACTGCCCCGCCGCCCACCCCACCGGCCCCCCTGGCACCGTCCGTACCAGCGGCTGCCGCCGCCCCGCCCACCGCATCGGCCTCGCCCTCGGCGCCCCCCGCCGCCGGCCCCCGCCTCACCAAGGGCGAGGAACACCTTCCTGTCGACATGCGCAAGCGGTTGTCCCTGCGCAAGGAACAGGTCGCGGTCAGTCTGACCAAGCACGGGGCGGCCGGTGTCACGGCGCGCGTCATCCTGGTCCTGGACGCTTCCGGGTCCATGTCCTTCCTCTACTCCAAGGGCGTGGTCACAGACGTCGTGGAGCGGATGGCCGCCGTCGCCGCGCAGTTGGACGACGATGGGGAGATGCAGGCATGGACCTTCGCCTCGAACCCTGCGCGTCTGCCCGACCTCCGCCTGGGTGAGCTGCCCGAGTGGCTGCGGCTGCACGTGCGCGTGGGGGAGATCAGCCTCTTCCGCCGAGGCAGGAAGAAGGGCCTGCACCCCGAGCAGGTCGACATGCGGGCGGTCGGCATCCAGAATGAGGAACAGAAGGTGATCGCCGAGGTCCGGGCCTACGTCCGGGACAACCCGGCGTCGGCTCCGACCCTGGTGCTGTTCTTCTCCGACGGCGGTGTCTACCGCAACGCCGAGATCGAGCGCGAGCTGCGGGAGGCGGTGGAGGAACCGGTCTTCTGGCAGTTCGTGGGGCTCGGGCGGTCCAACTACGGGGTACTCGAGCGTTTCGACACCCTGCCGGGCCGCCGGGTCGACAACGTCGGCTTCTTCGCCGTGGACGACATCAGCACCGTCCCGGATCCGGAGCTGTACGACCGCCTGCTGTCCGAGTTCCCGTCCTGGATCGCTGCCGCCGGCCGGGCGGGCATCCTCTGATCCGTTGCCCGCCCGGGCCGGTGGCTACTCGGGCTGGTGTTCCGGGCCGCCGAAGTCCGGGCTGCTGTAGTCCGGACTCGAGTAGCGCGGACGCGGACCTGCCTCGGGCCCGCTTTCGGGGCTCGTGAAGCCGGGACGGCCATAGCCGAGGTGCGGCATGCGGCTGGTCGGCGCCGCCGGCCCCGTACGGTGCAGTGCCGTCGAGCTCGGATCGGCGAGTGCCTCCCGCAGGAAGGGCAGGATGCCGCGTTCCAGCAGGGCGTCGTGCCAGGCGTCCCTGGCCCGGACCACTTCCTCGTCGAGTTCGCCGTAGCGGCCGGACTCTGCGGAGGGACGGTTGCGCAGCGCGGTGAGCAGCAGTCCCACCGCGGCGACGAGGATCGCCACCGCCGTCACGGCGCCGAACACCCATCCCGTGGTGAGCATGGTCTGCGCGAAGGTCTGTCCCGGGTCGAGCATCTTCAGGAGGTAGCCGACGAGCAGGAAGATCGCCGCCGCGGTGCCGGCCAGGACGGGCGCCAGGACGGCGACGACGGCGACGGCACCCGCGCCGCTCGCCTCGGCGACCTCGCCCATGGTGGCGGCCAGGCCCCCCGCGCCCGTACCCGGCTCGTCGGAGCCGGACTCGCGCCTGGACGACGACGGTGCGGACTGCGCCGGGTGGCGCAGTTCCTCGCGGACCTTCACGTAGTGCTGGTACTCGGTCGTTGCCGCCGCTGTGATGAGGGCGGTGGCGCTGAGTGCCATGGTGCGCAGTTGTTCGGGGTTGAGCCGCTGTCCGACGGCGGCGAGTTCCGGGCGGTGTGGTGCGGAGCGCAGCGCCTCGTCGAGGATCCGCTCGTACTCCTTGCGGTCCTCGTTCGGCAGGTACTGCGGAACGCTGTTCATGTGCATCCCCCGATGCTCCGTAGGGCTTGGGGCTCGCATGCCAACGAGCCGTCGGGCAGAAACGGAGGGGAGCCTGCTACGGATAAGCCGATGGTAGAGCCGTGACGGTGGCCGGTGACAGGGGGTTTCCAGAAATTGGGTGCCGGGCTGTACGGACACCGCCGCGCGCGACCTCGTGCGGGGAAGGGTCAGGCGTCGAGCGGAAGTTGCTGGACCAGCAGCTTTCCGGCCATGGTCACGCCGCCGTCCATCGCGATGGCCAGCCCGTCCGCGTAGACATGAGGTCCCTCCACCGCGGTACGGGTGTCGTCCTCGCCGTCCTCGGAGCCGACCTCGCCCAGCAGGTAGGGGATGGGGCTGTGGCCGTGGACGATCCGGGTGCCGCCGTAGGTGTCCAGCAGGGAGCGTACGGCGTCGGCGCCGCCCTCGTCGCGGAACGAGAAGCGCTTGGTGAACTTGCGGAACAGGTCCCACACCTCTTCCGCGTCATTGCGCGTGAGCGCCTCGCGGACGGTGTCGTTGACCTCTTCGATGGAGCGGCCGTAGTCGAGGTAGGTGGTGGTGTCGGAGTGGACCAGGAGGTGGTCGTCCACCTCTTCGAGGGCGTCGAGGCGGGCCATCCACTGCAGGTGATGGTCCTGCAGGCGGTCCATGTCGGTCTTCTGCCCGCCGTTCAGCAGCCAGGCCGCCTGGAAGGTGGCGGTGCCCGCGCCGGAGTTGACGGGCGTGTCACCGAACCGCTTGGCGCCGAGCAGCAGCAGCTCGTGGTTGCCCATCAGTGCCTTGCAGTAGCCGCCGGCCGCCGCGGCCTCGGCGGACAGCCGCATCACCAGGTCGATGACGCCGATGCCGTCCGGGCCGCGGTCCGTGAAGTCGCCGAGGAACCACAGGCGGGAGGTGCCCGCGCACCACTGTCCGGCGGCGTCGACGAGGCCCTTCTCCTGGAGGGCGGCCAGCAGCTCATCGAGGTAGCCGTGCACGTCGCCGACGACGAACAGCGGGCCCTGACCCGTGGCGGGCGGCTGCACCGCGACCGGTTCGGGATCGACGGTCACCTGGACCGTGTCACCCCGACGGATGACGGGCAGATCCCGTTGAGTGGGTGTGTACCCCTCCGGAAGAGTCTCCTCGTGCCCCTCCTCGGGAGGCGGCGCGGCCTCGCCCGCGCGCGTGCCGGTGGCGGCGTACGGAGCGGCTTCGTGGACGTACGCGGGCACCCGGAAGTCGCGTACCGTCGCCGTCCGCTCCACCTCGGGTCCCTGACTGGCCCCCTGAGTCATCGACCCCTCCACCATCGCGCCGCATCTGCACCGCTTCGGACTGCCTGGTCGCAGCGGCCCGCGGTGTGTGGGCCCATCATAGGAATGCGGATCGCGCTGTGTGATGACCCAGGGGTGGTGAATCAGGACAGGACTCCGTTTCACCGCGGCTTTCGCCCCGATTGGGCCCGGCTTCGCCCGTCCGCAGCGGCGGTCCGATCGTGCCTCGGACGCCTCGGAGATGCTGATGCCACACACGCACCGGGCGCCTCGGACGCGCCGGATGCCACACATGCACCGGGCGCCTCGGACGCGCCGGATGACGACTCCGACGACTTTGCCGTCGTCCCCTCGGGGACTGCCGCCGTTGCCGCGGGCCGGGCGGGCCGGCCCGCGGCGCCGCGCGTCCGGGGCTCCCTACTCGCCCTCGGGTGAACGCGGTGGGCTGACCGTCGTACGGGACGGGCGGCGCTGCGACGACGTACGCACGATCAGTTCGGTCGGTATCACCTGCTCGACCGGCTGGTCCGAGTCAAGCCCCTCGATGGCGTCGATGAGGACCTGGATCACCGCCGTGCCGATGCGGCGGGGTTTCAGCGACAGGGTCGTGATGGGTGGCTCGGTGCTCGCGTACACGGTGGATTCGCTGCAGCAGACCAGCAGCAGGTCCTCCGGGACGCGCAGCCCGTAGCGGCGGGCGGCGGCGAGCAGGTCGGTGCCGTTCGGGTCGAACAGGCCGTAGACGGCGTCGGGCCGGTCGGGGCGGGCGAGCAGCCGGTCGGCCGCGACCGCGCCGGCGCAGGGGTCGTGCGCCGGGTAGGCCTCGTAGACCGGGTCCTGGCCGACGCGCTCGCACCAGCGCAGGTAGGCGGTGGTCGACAGATGGGTGTACGTGTCGGTCGTGGTGCCGGTGAGCAGGCCGATCCTGCGGGCACCGGCGTCGGCCAGGTGGTCGAGGATGTCGAGTACGGCGGCTTCGTGGTCGTTGTCGACCCAGGCGGTGACGGGGAGCGAGCCGGCCGGGCGGCCGTCGGAGACGACCGGTAAGCCCTGGCGTACCAGTTCGCTGACGACCGGGTCGTGGTCGGAGGGATCGATGACGACGGTGCCGTCGAGGGCGACGTTGGACCACACGTCGTGACGGGAGGTCGCCGGAAGGATGACGAGGGCGTAGCCGCGGGCGAGCGCGGCGGACGTGGCGGCGCGCGCCATCTCTGCGAAGTACGCGAACTCGGTGAAGGTGAAAGGTTCATCCCCGTATGTCGTCACGGTCAGGCCGATGAGTCCCGACTTGCCGGTGCGGAGTGTGCGGGCGGCGGCCGAGGGCCGGTAGCCCAGTCGGTCGGCGACCTCGCGCACATGGCGCCGGGTGGCATCCGGGAGTCGGCCCTTGCCGTTGAGGGCATCGGAGACGGTAGTGATGGATACTCCGGCGGCGGCGGCCACGTCCCTGATGCCCGCCCGGCCCGGCCGACTGCCTCGACGTGAGGTTTCCGCGCGGCTCACCTGGTGCTTCCCTGCTGCTGTCATGGCGAGCCGATAGTAGGGCTCATGACGTGGGGTAGGGCGGACGCATATGCATGCGTTGACAGTCACGTTTCTGCATGATCGTTAAGCCTTAACGCCCTTGAAAAGCAAGCTACTTGGCACCACTCACCCCGTAACCTGACGTGTTGACCAGTGAGGGCCTGCCAAGTGGCAGATGTTGCGAGTAGGTCTCAACTCACCTGCACGGAGGATGCGCGCTACGGCGTGAGCCACCGGCGCGTAGATATATGTGAGGCGCGCCCCCTCAATCGTGCGCCTTCGTGTACTGATGCCCCTGATTCCCCTGATGCCGGTGTGACGTGGACGGTCCGGCCTCACCTATACGCAGCGACGCCGAATCCTCATAAGGTGAGAAGTATTCGATGCCGGTGATGGTCAGGAGGAGGACTGCGGTGAGCGAGACGAGCCCCAAGCTGCGTGCCGAGCTGGAGGGTATTCCCACCTACAAGCCGGGCAAGCCGGCCGCGGCTGACGGCCCGGTGGCCTACAAGCTGTCCTCCAACGAGAACCCCTATCCGCCGCTGCCGGGCGTGATGGAGACGGTGACGGCCGCGGCCTCGTCCTTCAACCGGTACCCGGACATGGCTTGTACGTCCCTGATGAACGAGCTGTCGGACCGGTTCGGAGTGCCTCTCTCCCACCTGGCCACCGGCACCGGCTCGGTCGGTGTGGCGCAGCAGCTGATCCAGGCGACGTCGGGTCCGGGCGACGAGGTGATCTACGCCTGGCGTTCCTTCGAGGCCTACCCGATCATCACGCAGATCAGCGGCGCGACGTCCGTGAAGGTGCCGCTGACGCCGGGCGACGTACACGATCTGAACGCGATGGCGGCTGCGATCACCGACCGGACCCGGCTGATCTTCGTCTGCAACCCGAACAACCCGACGGGCACCGTGGTGCGGCGGGCCGAGCTGGAGCGGTTTCTCGACCGGGTGCCGAGCGACGTGCTGGTGGTCCTCGACGAGGCCTACCGGGAGTTCATCCGCGACGCCGAGGTGCCGGACGGCGTCGAGATCTACCGTCAGCGGCCCAACGTCTGCGTCCTGCGCACCTTCTCCAAGGCGTACGGACTCGCCGGCCTTCGGGTCGGGTTCGCGATCGCACACGAGCCGGTGGCGGCGGCGCTGCGCAAGACGGCGGTGCCCTTCGGGGTGAGTCAGATCGCGCAGGAGGCGGCGATCGCCTCGCTGCGGGCTGAGGACGAGCTGATCGGCCGGGTCGGTTCGCTGGTGTGCGAGCGCACGCGCGTGGTCGACGCGTTGCGCGCGCAGGGTTGGACGGTGCCGGACACCCAGGCCAACTTTGTCTGGCTGCGGCTGGGGGAGCGCACGGTGGCCTTCGCCGACGCCTGCGAGCAGGCGGGTGTGGTCATCCGCCCGTTCCCGGGTGAGGGTGTGCGGGTGACGGTCGGGGAGAGTGAGGCGAACGACATCTTCCTGAAGGTGTCGGAGGAGTTCCGCAAGGAGCTGTAAAGCACTACGTACGCCTGGGCCGCCGTCGCGGCGGACCAGGACATTGCACGGGGCTCGCGAGGCGGCACTCCCCGCCTCGCGAGTCGGCGTGTGTCCATCCGGCGGCGCCAGTGCGTCGCCGTCGGTCCAGAAGGTGGCCGCGCCCGGTGCGGCGGCCTGCCGGGTCCGTTTCACGTGAAACCGGCACGTCCATGCCGAAACGCACCTACTTCGCCCCCATGGTGCCCCTGTCTCCGCACGGCGGATTCAACAGAACGTCGAGGTTCCTGCCAAGGGGTTGACGTCACAGGGCACCCCCCTTCCGGTGTCGAAAAGCTGTAGGTCATAATTGCTTGTGAATGTGAACGCGTTCACAAGCGTGTCCCGGTTGCGCCTGAGATAGGTGTGACATACACGCTCAAACCGCCGCTGACCACGGCGATGTGGCGATGTAAGGAGACTGACGACGTGGACATAGCTCTGGCGCCGGAGACGCTGGCGCGATGGCAGTTCGGCATCACGACCGTCTACCACTTCCTGTTCGTCCCGCTGACGATCTCGCTGGCCGCCCTCACAGCCGGACTGCAGACCGCCTGGGTCCGCACGGAGAAGGAGAAGTACCTCAGGGCGACCAAGTTCTGGGGCAAGCTCTTCCTGATCAACATCGCCATGGGTGTCGTCACCGGCATCGTGCAGGAGTTCCAGTTCGGCATGAACTGGTCCGACTACTCCCGCTTCGTCGGTGATGTCTTCGGTGCCCCGCTCGCTTTCGAGGCGCTGATCGCCTTCTTCTTCGAGTCCACCTTCATCGGCCTGTGGATCTTCGGCTGGGACAAGCTGCCGAAGAAGATCCACCTCGCCTGCATCTGGATGGTCTCGATCGGCACGCTGCTGTCGGCGTACTTCATCCTCGCGGCCAACTCCTGGATGCAACACCCCGTCGGTTACCGCATCAACGAGGAGAAGGGCCGTGCCGAGCTGACCGACTTCTGGGCCGTCCTGACCCAGAACACCACGCTCAACCAGGTCTTCCACAGCTTCTCGGCGGCCTTCCTGACGGGCGGCGCCTTCATGGTCGGCATCGCCGCCTTCCACCTGATGCGCAAGAAGCACATCCCGGTGATGCGGACGTCGCTCCGGCTCGGTCTGGTCACTCTGGCGGTCGGCGGTGTGCTCACCGCGGTCAGCGGCGACACCCTCGGCAAGGTCATGTACGAGCAGCAGCCGATGAAGATGGCCGCCGCCGAGGCCCTGTGGGACGGCGAGGAGCCGGCGCCCTTCTCCGTGTTCGCCTACGGAGACGTCGACGAGGGGCACAACAAGGTCGCTCTGGAGATCCCCGGACTGCTGTCCTTCCTCGCCCACAGCGACTTCGACTCGTACGTGCCGGGTATCAACGACACCAACAAGGCGCTGCAGGAGAAGTTCGGCCCGGGTGACTACAAGCCCATCGTCCCCGTCGCCTACTGGGGCTTCCGCTGGATGATCGGCTTCGGCATGGCGTCCTTCTCCCTCGGCCTGCTCGGTCTGTGGCTGACGAGGAAGAAGTTCATGCTTCCTGCCGCCCTGCGGACCGGCGAGGACGAGGTGCCCCATCTGGTCCTGCTGCGCAAGCCGCTCGGCTCGAGACTCTCCCGTCTGTACTGGCTTGTGGCCCTCTGGACGATGGCGTTCCCGCTGATAGCCAACTCCTGGGGCTGGATCTTCACGGAGATGGGCCGGCAGCCCTGGGTCGTCTACGGCGTGATGCAGACCCGGGACGCGGTCTCCCCCGGCGTCTCCCAGGCGGAGGTCATCACCTCGATGGTCGTCTTCACCACGCTCTACGCCATCCTCGCCGTCATCGAGGTCAGGCTGCTCGCCAAGTACGTCAAGGCGGGACCGCCCGAGCTCACCGAGGCCGACCTCAACCCGCCCACGAAGATCGGCGGCGATCCCCGTGACGCCGACAAGCCGATGGCCTTCTCGTACTAGGCCGAGGGAGCTGCACAGTCATGGAACTGCACGACGTCTGGTTCGTCCTGATCGCCGTCCTGTGGACCGGCTACTTCTTCCTGGAGGGCTTCGACTTCGGGGTCGGTGTCCTCACCAAGCTGCTCGCCCGGAACCGGGCGGAGAAGCGGGTACTGATCAACACCATAGGCCCCGTGTGGGACGGCAACGAGGTATGGCTGCTCACGGCGGGCGGTGCGACCTTCGCCGCCTTCCCCGAGTGGTACGCCACGCTCTTCTCCGGCTTCTACCTCCCCCTGCTCGTCATCCTGGTCTGCCTGATCGTCCGGGGTGTCGCCTTCGAGTACCGGGTGAAGCGACCCGAGGAGAACTGGCAGCGCAACTGGGAGACCGCGATCTTCTGGACCTCGCTGATCCCGGCGTTCCTGTGGGGCGTGGCCTTCGGCAACATCGTTCATGGTGTGAAGATCGACCGGGACCTGGAGTACGTCGGCACCGTCTGGGACCTGCTCAACCCGTACGCCCTCCTGGGTGGCCTGGTCACGCTGACGCTGTTCACCTTCCACGGGACGGTGTTCACGGCACTCAAGACCGTCGGTGAGATTCGCGAGCGGGCCCGGACGCTCGCGCTGCGGGTCGGCCTGGTCACGGCCGTGCTGGCCCTGGCCTTCCTCTCCTGGACGCAGGTCGACAGCGGGGACGCGAAGAGCCTGGTCGTCCTGCTGGTGGCCGTCGCATCGCTGGTCGCCGCCCTGTTGGCCAACCAGGCCGGGCGTGAGGGCTGGTCGTTCACTCTCTCCGGCGTCACCATAGTGGCCGCCGTCGCGATGCTCTTCCTGACGCTCTTCCCGAACGTCATGCCGTCCACGCTCGACGCGGACTGGAGCCTCACCGTCACCAACGCCTCGTCCAGCCCCTACACCCTGAAGATCATGACCTGGCTGGCCGTGGTCGCCACACCGGTCGTCCTGCTCTACCAGGGTTGGACGTACTGGGTGTTCCGCAAGCGGATCGGCACCCAGCACCTCGCCGAACCCGCGCACTGAGTCCGGGTGGGGTGTGTTTCACGTGGCACGGTGTCACGTTCCACGTGAAACACACCCACTGGACGGGAGGGCATGTTTCACGTGAAACCCATCGATCCACGTCTCCTGCGATACGCCCGCGCCACCAGGTTCTTCCTGACGGCGGTGGTCGTCCTCGGCGCCGTCGGCGCCGGGTTGCTCGTCGCTCAGGCGATGCTCATCGCCGAGGTGGTGGTGAGCGCCTTCCAGCACGGTATGACGGCAGCCGAACTACGCACTCCCCTGTTGCTGTTGGTCGCTGTCGCCTGTGGACGCGCGTTGGTCGGCTGGCTCACCGAGCTGGCCGCGCACCGGGCGAGCGCGGCAGTGAAGTCCGAACTGCGGGGCCGTCTGCTGGAACGGGCCACCGCACTCGGCCCTGGATGGCTGAGTGGACAGCGGACCGGTTCGCTGGTGGCGCTGGCCACGCGTGGAGTCGACGCCCTCGACGACTACTTCTCGCGCTATCTGCCGCAGCTCGGGCTCGCGGTGGTCGTACCCGTGGCAGTGCTGGCCCGCATCGTCACCGAGGACTGGGTCTCCGCGGCCATCATCGTCGGCACCCTGCCGCTCATCCCGATCTTCATGATGCTGATCGGCTGGGCCACACAGTCTCGGATGGACCGTCAGTGGCAGCTCCTGTCCCGGCTGTCCGGGCACTTCCTGGACGTGGTCGCCGGACTGCCGACGCTGAAGGTCTTCGGGCGGGCCAAGGCCCAGGCCGACTCGATCAAGCGCATCACCGGTGAGTACCGGCAGGCGACCATGAGGACGCTGCGGATCGCCTTCCTGTCGTCCTTCGCCCTGGAGCTGCTCGCCACCCTCTCCGTGGCGCTCGTCGCCGTCACCATCGGCATGCGGCTCGTCCACGGCGACATGGCCCTGTACGACGGCCTGGTCGTGCTGATCCTGGCGCCGGAGGCGTATCTGCCGCTGCGGCAGGTGGGGGCGCAGTACCACGCGGCGGCCGAGGGGCTCGCCGCCGCCGAGGAGATCTTCTCGGTGCTGGAGCGGCCCGCACCGGCCTCGGGGACCGGCCCCGTGCCGGCGGACGGCACCCTGTCCTTCGAGGGCGTGACGGTCCGCTATCCCGGACGTGCCGCGGACGCCGTGACGGACGTGAGCTTCACCGTCGAGCCCGGGGAGACCATCGCGCTCGTCGGCCCGAGCGGGGCGGGCAAGTCGACGCTCCTCAACGCCCTCCTCGGCTTCGTACGCACGGCCGGGGGGCGGGTCCGCATCGGGGGAGCCGACCTCACGACCCTCGACCTGGCACAGTGGCACGCCCGCGTCGCCTGGGTGCCGCAGCACCCGCATCTGTATGCCGGGACCATCGCCGAGAACGTGCGGCTGGCCCGCCCCGAGGCCGACGACACCGCCGTACGGCGAGCACTGCGGGACGCGGGCGCGCTGCAGTTCGTGGACGCGCTGCCCGAAGGGACGGGGACGGTGCTCGGCGAGGACGGGGCCGGACTGTCCGCCGGGCAGCGGCAGCGGCTGGCGCTGGCCCGGGCGTTCCTCGCGGACCGGCCGGTGCTGCTGCTCGACGAACCGACGGCCGCACTGGACGGGGCCACCGAGGCCGAGGTCGTGGCTGCAGTGCGAAGGCTGGCGGAGGGGCGGACGGTGCTGCTGGTGGTCCACCGTCCGGCACTGCTGGAGGTGGCCGACCGGGTGGTACGGCTGGAGGGGCCGGCAGCGGCCGCCGCGAGCGACGCCACCCGCGGGGCGTCCGCTGCCCGACGCATCGAGGAGGCCCCCGGAGTCACCGCCGCGCTCGCCCTCGACGCCCTGGCCCCCTCGCCGGACGTACCCGGCGGTGTACCCGACGGTGTCCTCGCCAGGGTGCGAGCGATGACCGCCGCCCGGCGCGGTCGGCTCGGCCTCGCGCTGCTGTTCAGCGCTCTGGCGCTCGGCAGTGCAGTCGGTCTGATGGCCACCTCCGGATACCTCATCTCGCGGGCCTCCGAACAGCCGCCGGTGCTGTACCTGATGGTGGCCGTCACGGCGACGCGCGCCTTCGGCATCGGGCGTGCCGTGTTCCGCTACGCCGAGCGGCTCGTTTCGCACGACGCCGTGCTGCGGATGCTGGCCGACACTCGGGTCGCCGTGTACCGGCGACTGGAGCGGCTGGCACCTACGGGGCTGCGCCGCAGCCGCCGGGGCGACCTGCTGTCCCGGCTCGTCGCGGATGTCGACGCCTTGCAGGACTACTGGTTGCGCTGGCTGCTGCCAGCCGCGTCCGCGGTGGTCGTCTCGGCCGCGTCGGTCGGCTTCACGGCCTGGCTGCTGCCGGAGGCCGGCGTCGTCCTCGCGGTCGGTCTGCTGGCGGCCGGAGTCGGGGTCCCGATGGTCACCGGCGCCGTGGCACGGCGGGCCGAGCGAAGGCTCGCCCCCGCCCGAGGCGTGCTCGCCACCCGAGTGACCGATCTGCTCACCGGCACCGCCGAGCTGACCGTCGCCGGCGCCCTGCCCTCGCGGGCCGCCGAGGCACGCCGGGCCGACGGCACGCTCACCCGGATCGCCTCGCGCGCCGCCACCGCCACAGCGCTGGGTGACGGGCTCACCGCGCTGATCTCCGGCCTGACCGTTGCGGGCGCTGCGCTCACCGGGATCCAGGCCGTAGCCGAAGGCCGCCTCGCGGGTGTGGCCATGGCCGTCGTCGTGCTCGCCCCGCTGGCCGCCTTCGAGGCCGTACTCGGGCTGCCGCTGGCCGTCCAGTACCGGCAGCGTGTGCACCGGAGCGCCGAGCGGGTGTACGAGGTGCTCGACGCCCCCGAGCCCGTACGGGAGCCGGAGACGCCCAGGCAGGCGCCCGCCTCGCCGTTCCCGGTCGTCCTCAAGGGGGTGGTAGCGCGCCATGCCGGGCAGGACCGGGAGGCCTTGACGGGGCTGGAGCTGACTTTGGCGGAGGGCCGCCGTATCGCCGTGGTCGGGCCGTCCGGGTCCGGCAAGACGACGTTGGCCCAGGTGCTGCTGCGGTTCCTCGACGCCGAGGCGGGCTCGTACACACTGGCCGGTGTCGACGCCTACGCCCTGGCCGGCGACGACGTACGGCGGCTCGTCGGGCTGTGCGCCCAGGACGCGCACCTCTTCGACAGTTCGGTGCGCGAGAATCTTCTGCTGGCCAGGAAGGACGCCACCGAGGGCGAACTGCGCGACGCGCTGGCTCGGACCCGGCTGCTGGACTGGGCCGACGGCCTGCCCGACGGTCTGGACACGCTGGTCGGGGAGCACGGGGCCCGGCTGTCCGGCGGTCAGCGGCAGCGGCTGGCACTCGCCCGGGCGCTGCTCGCCGACTTCCCCGTCCTCGTGCTCGACGAGCCGGCGGAGCACCTCGACCTGCCGACCGCCGACGCGCTCACCGCCGATCTGCTGGCCGCCACCGAGGGGCGTACGACGCTGCTGATCACCCACAGGCTGGCGGGTCTGGGCGCCGTGGACGAGGTGATCGTGCTGGACGAGGGCCGTGTCGTGCAGCGGGGGACGTACGCGGACCTGGCCGCGGTTCCGGGACCGCTGCGGGCGATGGCCGAGCGGGAGGCGGCGTCGGAACTGCTGGTGGGGGCGGAGTGACCGGCAGGCTCGTGCCGAGCCTCACAGAATTCTCATCGAATCCGACTTTCCGTAACAAAAGGGTCTCATTAGGCTCGGGTCATGCCTCCAGCACCGCCTCCCGGCTCCCCGCCGCCCCGCGAGGGGGTCTCGACCGAGCTCCTGGCCCGGGTGCCGAAACTGCTGGACGCGATGCGGTCCGTCGGCAGCGGACTGGAACTGCACTCGACGCTGAACCGGATCTGCGAGACGGCGGCCGACCTGGCGAACGCCCGGTACGCGGCCATCGGCGTCGTCGCCGAGGACGGTGACGGCCTCGCCGACTTCGTGCATCACGGCGTCGACGAGACGATCGTCCGGCGGATCGGCCACCTGCCCGACGGGCGCAAAGGTCTGCTGGGAGCCCTCATCCGTGACCCGGAGCCGGTCCGGCTCACGGACCTGCGCGAGGACCCGCGCTCGTGCGGATTCCCGGAGCACCACCCGCCGATGCGCAGTTTCATCGGGGTCCCCATCCGCGTACAGGGTGACGTCTTCGGCAACCTCTACCTGACGGACAAACGTGCCGGGGAGCCGTTCAACGACTACGACCTCGCCATGATCCGGGTTCTGGCCACGGAGGCCGGCATCGCCATCGGCAACGCGCGGCTGTACGAGGCCGCCCAGCAGCGGGAGCGCTGGATCGACGGATCGGTGGCCGTCACCACCGCGCTCCTGTCCGGTGACGACATCGACGACGCCCTCCAGGTCGTCGCCGAACAGGCACGCCGGCTCGCCGGAGCGTCGGCCGGCATCGTGCTGCTGCCGGCCGACGAGGGCGGCCTGGAGGTCGCGGCCGTGGCAGCGGAGCACCCCACGAACGCCCTGGGCGTGGTCATCCCGGCGGACAACGGCATCGTCGCCGAACTCCTCGCGGGACGCCCCGTCTTCGTGGACGACGCCGCCACCGACCCCCGCCTGGAGGCCGGGCCGGTGCACGCCTACGGGCCGGTCATGCTGCTGCCCCTGTGCCGGGACGGCCGGGTTCTCGGGTGTCTCGCCATGCCCCGCGCACCGGGGGAACACCCGTTCACCCGGACGGAGCGTGCGCTCGGCGACCGGTTCGCCGCGCAGGCTGCGCTGGCGCTGATGTTGGCCGATGCCCAGCGCGACCGGGAGCGGCTCGCGGTGTACGAGGACCGCGACCGCATCGCCCGGGACCTGCACGACCTCGTCATCCAGCGGCTGTTCGCCACGGGGATGGTGCTGGAGAGCGCCCAGCGCGCGTCGGCCGTGCCCGAGGTGCGCGACGGGGTGGGTGGGGCCGTCGACGAACTCGACGTCACCATCCAGGAGATCCGCTCATCGGTCTTCGCGCTGCGGCAGCCCGCCGAAGCCCCCGCAGGGCTGCGCACCCGCGTGTTGCGAGAGATCAGCACGGCGGCCGTGCCGCTCGGATTCACGCCCTCGCACCGGTTCGTCGGCCCGGTCGACACTGTCGTCGGCGACCTGACCGGCAAGAACCTCATCGCCGCGCTGCGCGAGACCCTGTCCAACGCATGCCGCCACGCCCACGCGACCCGGATCGAGGTGGTCGTCGACGCGACGGTCACCCTGCCGGACGGCCGGCGGGGCGTGCGGCTGACCGTCGCGGACGACGGTGTCGGCATCCCTGAGGGCGGCCGTCGCAGCGGCCTGCACAACCTCGAGCGCCGTGCCGAGACCGTCGGCGGCACCAGTCGGATCGGCCCGGGCATCGGAGAGGACGGCGGTGGCGCGACGGTGCGGTGGGAGGCGCCGTACTGAGCTCTGCCGGTGCCGGTTTGCCCCATGTGCAGCAGCCGTACTGAGCCGTGTGCAGCAACACGTCCCCCACTCGTACGACCTCGACGAGACCGTGCGCCCTTTTCCGGTCCACGATCACTGACATGCGCTCACGTCGCCGACATCCGCTGCTCGTTCCGGTGTTGCTGTGCGCGCTTGCCGTGCTCGCGGCCCGCCCCACCGACGCCACGGACGAGGACGGTGGCTCCGGCACCGCCTTCGGCGCGCAGGTGGCGCGGCTCTACGAGGACGCGGCCAAGGCCACCCAGCAGTACGAGGACGGCCGGCGCGAGGCCGAGGCGCAGCGGTCGAAGGCCCTGGAGTACGAGTCCCGTCTCGACCGGCAGCGGCAGAAGATCGGTGCCATGCACGAGGATCTGGGCCGTATCGCCCGCGCCCAGTACCGCGGCGGCGGTGGGCTCTCGCTCACCGCGCGGGTGATTCTGGCGGACGATCCTGACGAGCTGATGCGCCGTCAGCGCGCGGTATCACGCGTGGAACTGGCGGTCAACGAGGCCATTGGCAAGAGCCTGCGCGCCGAGACCCGGCTCGCTGCCGAGGAGGCCAAGGCGCAGTCGGCCTGGCGGACTCTGGAGGTACGCAACGCCGGACTGGCCGAACTGAAGAAGAAGATCGAGAGCAAGCTGGAGGCGGCGCGGTCGCGGCTGGAGGGACAGGCAAATGCCTCGGTCGCGGCCGGCTCGTGTCCCGGCGCGGTCCGTATCGACCAGCCGGACGTGCGCCTCGCCCGGTCCTGGGTGTCACCGGTGGAGACGTACGACCTGTCGGCGTCCTTCGGCAGCGGTGGGACACGGTGGGCGAACCGGCACACCGGCCAGGACTTCGCGGTGCCGGTCGGGACGCCGGTACGGTCGGTCGGCACGGGCCGGGTGGTGAAGGTGTCGTGCGGCGGCGCGTTCGGCATCCAGGTCGTGGTCCAGCACGCGGGCGGCTACTACACGCAGTACGCCCACCTCGCCGCTGTCACCGTCGACCAGGGCGACCGGGTCCGTCCCGGCCAGTGGGTCGGACAGTCGGGCAGCACCGGCAACTCCACCGGGCCGCACCTGCACTTCGAGGTACGGGTCACACCGGAGATGGGATCGGCGCTGGACCCGGTGCCGTGGCTGGCGCAGCGCGGCGTGCCGCTCTGACGACTCCGGACGCTCCGGTGGGCCCGGGCACCCTGCGGGCCGGTGGCTGCGGGATCGACCGCTACGGCAGGTCCCGCAGAATACGCTCGATCACGACCGCCACCCCGTCGTCGTTGTTGGCGACGGTCCTCCCCGACGCGGCGGCGATCACGTCCGGATGCGCGTTGCCCATCGCGTACGACTGTCCCGCCCAGGTGAGCATCTCGACGTCGTTCGGCATGTCACCGAAGGCGACGACCTCTTCGTGCGAAATGCCGCGCTCGGCGCAGCACAGGGCGAGCGTGCTGGCCTTGGACACGTCCGGCCCGCTGATTTCCAGCAGGGCGTTGGGGCTGGACCGGGTGACGTTGGCCCGGTCGCCGATGGCGAGGCGGGCCAGTGTGAGGAAGCCGTCCGGGTCCAGCTCGGGATGGAAGGCCAGGATCTTGAGAACCGGCTGGGCTGCGGCGCGACCATCCGGCGCCAGGATCTTCTCCGCGGGGGCGATGTCGTCGGGGACCTCGACGTGCAACTTCGGGTAGGCCGGTTCCTGATGGAAACCGTATGTCTGCTCGACCGCGTACGCCGTGCCGGGCGCCGCCTCACGCAGCAGCCGGACGGCGTCCAACGCGTTCTCCCGGGCCAGCTCCCGGACCTTCACGAACCGGTGCGCTCCGGGACCGCCGTGCAGGTCGACCACGGCGGCGCCGTTGCCGCAGATGGCGAGGCCGTGACCGTGGACGTGGGCACTGACGACGTCCATCCAGCGGGCGGGCCGGCCGGTGACGAAGAAGACCTCGATACCGGCCTTCTCGGCCGCGGCCAGCGCGGCGACCGTACGCGGGGAGACCGACTTGTCGTCGCGCAGCAGCGTGCCGTCGAGGTCGGTGGCGATGAGCCGCGGGTGAGTGGCGGCGGCCGGGGGGTCGGGCTGTCGGGTCGCTGAGGTCACCCGGCCATTGTCACGCATATGCCTGCACGATCGTGCGCGGGTCCGCACATCTGTGAGCTATGGCTCTATGGCTCTCAATCCTTCAGCTGTCCCAGTGCCTCCATGGCGATCCGCTCGAAGACCTTCTCGTCCGCCGTGAAGTCCGATTCGGGGATCGGCCAGTGGATGACGAGCTCGTTGAAGCCGAGGTCACGGTGTCGGCCGGCGAAGTCGACGAAGGCGTTCACGGACTCCAGTGGCCGACTCCGGTCCGGCGTGAAGCCGGTGAGCAGGACCCTGTCGAGCTCACGCACCTCCCGGCCGATTGCGGCGCAGGCGGCGGCCAGCTTGTCGGCCTGCTCCCGCAGCGCCCGGTCCGACTGCTCGGGAGTGCCGTTCTCGTACAGCTTCGGGTCGCCGGTGGTCACCCACGCCTGCCCGTACCGCGCGGCGAGCCGCAGCCCGCGCGGACCGGTCGCGGCCACCGCGAAGGGCAGCCGGGGCCGCTGTACACAACCCGGGATGTTGCGTGCCTCGTGCGCCGAGTAGAAGTCACCCTCATACGACACGGCGTCCTCGGTCAGCAATCGGTCGAGCAGCGGGAGGAACTCGGCGAACCGGTCGGCCCGCTCACGCGGCGTCCACGGCTCCTGGCCGAGTGCGGTGGCGTCGAAGCCGGTGCCGCCCGCTCCTATGCCGAGCGTGACCCGGCCGCCGGAGATGTCGTCGAGCGAGATCAGCTCCTTGGCGAGCGTCACCGGGTGCCGGAAGTTCGGCGAGGTCACCAGGGTGCCGAGACGCAGCCGCTCGGTGACGGCCGCGGCAGCGGTGAGCGTCGGGACGGCACCGAACCACGGCCCGTCCCGGAAGCTCCGCCAGGACAGGTGGTCGTAGGTGTAGGCGGTGTGGAAACCGAGCTGCTCGGCACGCGTCCAGGCCGAACGGCCGCCTTCGTGCCAGCGACGGTACGGAAGGATCACAGTGCTCAGGCGCAGACTCATGCCTCCGAGCCTAAGCGGCCGACCCGGGTTTCACGTGAAACACCCACCGGTCACCGGGCGCGACTGCTCAGCCACGGTGTGAGGAGGAGCATCGGCACGAACTCCTTGTGCGCGCGGTCCCCCGGCAGCGGCACGATCAAACTGCGTCCCTTGACGAAGGCGAGTCCACCGAATACGGAGCACAGGAACGCGGGGACGTCATCACGCGGGATATCGGGGAACTCCACGTCCTCGACGGTGATCAGGGCGTCACCCTCGGGGAAGATCCGGACGCTCACCCGGGGCACCCCGCCGAACTCGGCGAACGCCTCATGGGGGAGGGAACCGTCGGCGTCGGTGGCCACGCCCACGCCCGCGGCGCTGCGGCGGGAGGTCTGATCGGCGCCGATGTCGTCCGTGACCTCGATCTCCAGCGCATACTCCGCGGCGATGGCGCGGAGGGCGTTGACGGCGGCTTGGGTGCTGGGTAGCTGCTCCATGTCACCTATCACGCGGGCTCAACGCTGAGCGGAGAAGCGCAGATACCGCGGTGGCACCTTCTTCGTCAGCCAGACCCCGTTCTCGCTGACGTGGAAGACATGCCCGTCGCGGTGCATGGCAGCGGCGTCCACCGACAGCACGACCGGCCGGCCGCGGCGTGCGCCGACCCGCGCCGCGGTCTCGCGGTCCGGTGAGAGGTGCACGTCGTGCCGGTTCATCGGCCTCAGCCCCTCGGCGCGGATCGCGTCCAGATGCCGGGACACGGTCCCGTGGTAGAGGTACGGCGGCGGGGTTGCCGGGAGCAGGTCGAGGTCCACTGCGATGCTATGACCCTGGCTGGCGCGGATACGCGTCCCCTCGATCGCGAAGCGCCGCTTGTCGTTCGTGGCGACCACGTGGTCGAGCTCTTCGCGGGTGAAGCGGAAGCCGTGCGCCGCCGCCGCGGTGATCAGCGTGTCGATCTCGGCCCACCCGGCCTCGTCGAGCGTGAGCCCGATTCTCTCCGGCTGGTGGCGCAGGTGCTTCGACAGATACTTGGACACCTTGACGGTGCGTCTCTCGTCCATGTGTTCCTCTTGCATGGAACCAGCGTGCCGAGAGAGCCACGTGTCACGCGATCGATTTTGCCGAGCAGGTTTGATCCACAGTCAGGGGCAGTTATCCACAGGCTACTTGGGGATGTCTGTGGAAACTACAAGGGCGGCTTCACACGTGCGAGACGCCTCGATGCCCCCGGTGCGAACCGGGATATGAGGTGGGCGCCCCGCGCCTCCGGTGTCACCGGGACCACGGCCCTGTTGTGCACGACCGCCTCCAGTACGGCGTCGGCCACCTTCTCCGGCGGGTAGTTGCGCAGCCCGTACAGCCGCGCCGTGCGCCGCTGCCGTCGCTTCTCCTCGTCGGCGTCGACGCCGGCGAAACGCGCCGTGGAGGTGATGTTGGTGTTGACGAGGCCGGGGCAGATCGCGGTGACGCCGATCCCCTGACCGGCCAGCTCGGCGCGCAGGCACTCGCTCAACATCAGCACGGCCGCCTTGGACGTGCTGTAGGCGGGCAACGCCCGGGAGGGCTGGAAGGCCGCCGCCGACGCGGTGTTGACGATGTGGCCGCCCTGCCCGCGCTCGGCCATCTGCCGGCCGAAGACACGGCAGCCGTGGATCACACCCCACAGGTTGACGTCGAGGACCTTCTTCCAGTCCTCCGGTGTGGTGTCGAAGAAGGAGCCGGACAGACCGATCCCGGCGTTGTTCACCAGAACGTCCACGACGCCGTACTCGGCGGCGACCTTGGCCGCCAGCTTCTCCATGGCCTGCTCGTCGGAGACATCGACGGTCTCCGCCCAGGCCGCCGGCGCACCGGTCAGCCGGGACAGCTCCGCGGTGCGGGAGGCGGACTCTGCGTCCCGGTCGACGGCCACCACGCGCGCGCCGGCCTCGGCGAACGCCAACGCGGTCGCCCGCCCGATGCCGTTGCCCGCGCCGGTGACCAGCACCAGCTGCCCGCCGAAGCGGTCGGCGTGCTTCCCGCTCGTGTCCGGCCCGGCCCGTCCACCGTCGACGGCGCTGACGAACTGCGTGATCCAGTCCGCCAGCCGGTCCGGCCGGGTGCGCGGCACCCAGTGCTTGGCCGGCAGCGTTCGGCGGGTCAGCCGCGGCGCCCACAGCTCCAGTCCGTCGTAGAGCCGCTCCGACAGAAAGGCGTCGCCGAGGGGCGTGATGAGCTGTACCGGCGCGTGCGCGTAGGCGTCGTCGCGCGGCCGGCGGAGCCGGGGCCGGACGTTGTCCCGGTACAGCCATGCCCCGTGCGCCGCGTCCGACGGCAGGGACGGGGTCGGGTAGTCGCCGCCGGGTACCCTCTCGACGCGCCGCAGGATGGCCGGCCAGCGCTTGCCGAGGGGGCCGCGCCAGGCCAGTTCGGGCAGTACGGGGGTGTGCAGCAGGTAGATGTACCAGGACTTGGCGCCCTGGCCGAGGAGCTGGCCGACCCGGCGCGGGGTGGGATGCCTCAGACGCGTGTCGATCCAGTGCCCGAAGTGGTCGAGGGACGGCCCGGACACCGAGGTGAAGGAGGCGATGCGGCCTTCGGTGCGCCTGACCGTGACGAACTCCCAGGACTGCACAGACCCCCAGTCGTGGCCCACCAGGTGCACGGGCCGGCCGGGGCTGACGGCGTCCGCCACGGCCAGGAAGTCGTCCGTCAGCTTCTCCAGCGTGAACCCGCCGCGCAGCGGGCTCGGCGCAGTGGACCGGCCGTGGCCCCGGACGTCGTAGAGGACCACGTGGAAGCGGCCTGCGAGGCGGGTGGCGACCTCGGACCAGACTTCCTTGCTGTCCGGGTAGCCGTGCACCAGGACGACCGTGGGCCGCTGCGGGTCGCCCAGTTCGGCCACGCACAGCTCGACCCCGCCCGTGTGCACCCAGCGCTCGCGCGCACCGTCCAGCAACGTCATCGCTCCTCCTTCCGGCGCCGTACTCCCCCACGCCCGACGGAACGATCGTGGGGAGATCCCATGGCAGGGCGTCGCCCAGCCAGAAGGCGCTCTCCTCGGGACCCGCGGAGTCGGTGACGATCTCGGACGGGGGGCGGCACCCTGCGCAACCCCCGCAGCTCCGTGCGGATCTCCGCTGCCACAGCCGTCGTCATGCCACCCCGTTCCAGCCGGTCCGCGCGTCCGGCGCGGCCCGTGCCGACCGCGCTACTCGCTCGTCACGTGACGTCGCCGAATCTCCCAGTTGTTAGACCGGGCGTCAATAGGGTGGGATGCGCGGCCAGGGAGCCGTTCCATGGCTCTCAGGTACGGCATCCCCTACGGGCCCGTACTACTCGAGTCTGACTCCAAGACGGCTCTCCGGGCTGACGACTCGAGTGGCGGGCGTCACTACTGTCATGACTGTGACTGTGATCGCGACCGAAAGCCTGAGCAAGCGGTTCCCCCGGGTGACCGCGCTCGACCGGCTCTCCGTGGACGTCGGACCCGGTGTGACCGGACTCGTCGGTGCCAACGGCGCCGGCAAGTCCACTCTGATCAAGATCCTGCTGGGTCTGTCTCCCGCCACCGAGGGCCGGGCCGAAGTGCTCGGACTCGATGTCGCCACCAAGGGAGCCGAGATCCGCGAGCGGGTCGGCTACATGCCGGAACACGACTGCCTGCCGCCCGACGTCTCGGCCACCGAGTTCGTCGTCCACATGGCACGCATGTCCGGCCTGCCGCCCACCGCCGCCCGCGAACGCACGGCCGACACCCTGCGCCACGTCGGCCTGTACGAGGAGCGCTACCGGCCCATCGGCGGCTACTCGACCGGTATGAAGCAGCGTGTGAAGCTCGCGCAGGCGCTCGTCCACGACCCGCAGCTGGTCTTCCTCGACGAGCCGACCAACGGTCTCGACCCGGTCGGCCGCGACGAGATGCTCGGCCTCATCCGCCGCATCCACACCGACTTCAACATCTCCGTCCTGGTCACGTCGCACCTGCTGGGCGAACTGGAACGCACCTGCGACCACGTCGTCGTCGTCGACGGCGGCAAGCTGCTGCGCTCCAGCTCCACCACGGACTTCACCCAGAGCACGACGACCCTCGCGATCGAGGTCACCGACACCGACGAGCACCCCGACGGCACCCGCGCGGTGCGCGACGCGCTCGGCGCGCGCGGGGTGACGGTCCAGGACGGCAGCGGCCTGCCCGGCGCCGGTCACGTCCTGCTGCTCACCGCGGCGGGCGAAGAGACCTACGACCTGGTGCGGGACGTCATCGCCGACCTCGGCCTCGGCCTGGTGCGCATGGAACAGCGCCGGCACCACATCTCGGAGGTCTTCACGGACAGTGACGCAGAACGGAAGGAGGCGGTCGGCCATGGCAACTGAGCAGCCCGTAGCCCGTGCGGCGGGTGACCAGACCCGCATCCACAACATCGGCTACCGCAGCTACGACGGCCCCCGTCTCGGCCGCGCCTACGCCCGCCGCTCGCTGTACTCGCAGTCCCTGCGCGGCGCCTACGGCCTCGGCCGCTCGGCCAAGTCCAAGGTGCTGCCGATGCTGCTGTTCGTGGTGATGTGCCTGCCCGCGGCCATCATGGTCGCCGTCGCCGTCGCCACCAAGGCGAACGACCTGCCCCTGGACTACACGCGCTACGCGATCGTCCTGCAGGCCGTCATCAGCCTCTACGTCGCCTCGCAGGCCCCCCAGTCCGTCTCCCGCGACCTGCGCTTCAAGACCGTGCCGCTGTACTTCTCACGGCCGATCGAAACCTCCGACTACGTCCGCGCCAAGTACGCGTCGCTGGCCTCGGCCCTGTTCATCCTCACCGCCGCGCCCCTGCTGGTGCTCTACGTGGGCGCGCTGCTGGCCAAACTCGACTTCGCGGACCAGACCAAGGGGTTCGCACAGGGACTCGTCTCCGTGGCACTGCTCTCGCTGCTCTTCGCCGGCCTCGGCCTCGTCGTCGCGTCGGTCACCCCGCGCCGCGGCTTCGGCATCGCGGCCGTCATCGCCGTCCTGACCATCACCTACGGCGCGGTCTCCACGCTCCAGGCCATCGCGGACGTCCAGGGCAGCTCCGGGGCCGTCGCCTGGATCGGCCTGTTCTCGCCGATCACCCTCATCGACGGAGTGTCGTCGGCCTTCCTGGGCGCCACCTCGGCCTTCCCCGGCGGGATCGGCCCGAGCAACGGCGAGGGCGCGGTCTACGTCCTCGTCACCCTGGGCCTGATCGCCGGCGCCTACGGCCTGCTGATGCGCCGCTACCAGAAGGTGGGACTGTGACCACGCTGAACATCGACCACGTCTCCCGCTGGTTCGGCAACGTGGTCGCCGTCAACGACATCACCATGACGATCGGCCCCGGCGTCACCGGCCTCCTCGGCCCCAACGGCGCGGGAAAATCCACCCTCATCAACATGATGGGCGGCTTCCTCGCCCCCTCCACCGGCAGCGTCACCCTCGACGGCCAGCCGGTCTGGCGCAACGAGGCCATCTACAAGCACATCGGCATCGTCCCCGAGCGGGAGGCGATGTACGACTTCCTCACCGGCCGGGAGTTCGTCCTCGCCAACGCCGAACTGCACGGCCTCGGCGGCAGGGCGGCCGACGAAGCGCTCGCCACCGTGGAGATGGAATACGCGCAGGACCGGAAGATCGCCACGTACTCCAAGGGCATGCGGCAGCGGGTCAAGATGGCCTCCGCCCTCGTCCACCAGCCGTCCCTGCTCCTGCTCGACGAGCCGTTCAACGGCATGGACCCGCGCCAGCGCATGCAGCTGATGGACCTGCTGCGGCGCATGGGCGACGAGGGCCGCACGGTGCTGTTCTCCTCGCACATCCTCGAAGAGGTCGAACAGCTCGCCTGGCACATCGAGGTCATCGTCGCCGGACGTCACGCGGCCAGCGGCGACTTCCGCAAGATCCGCCGCCTGATGACCGACCGGCCGCACCGCTACCTGGTGCGCTCCAGCGACGACCGGGCCCTCGCGGCAGCGCTGATCGCCGACCCGTCGACCTCCGGCATCGAGGTCGACCTGGCCGAGGGCGCACTGCGCATCCAGGCCGTCGACTTCGGCCGGTTCACGGCCCTGCTGCCGAAGGTCGCCCGCGACCACGGCATCCGGCTGCTCACGGTCTCGCCGTCCGACGAGTCCCTCGAGTCCGTCTTCTCGTATCTCGTCGCGGCGTAGGAGGCCGAAGAATGTACGACCCCACAGTCGCCAGGCTCACCTACCGAGCCCTGCTCGGCCGCCGCCGGGCACTCATCCTGGGCGCGCTGCCCCTGCTGCTGCTCGTCATCGCCGTGGCGGTGCGCGCGCTTGCCGGAGCCGACGACCAGACGGCGGTGGACGTGCTGGGCGGATTCGCCCTCGCCACCATGGTGCCGATCATCGGCGTCATCGCCGGCACCGGAGCCATCGGCCCCGAGATCGACGACGGTTCGGTGGTGTACCTGCTGTCCAAGCCGATCAAACGGCCGACGATCATCTTCACCAAGCTGATCGTCGCCGTCGCCGTGACGATGGTCTTCTCCGCCATACCCACCCTGCTCGCCGGCCTGATCCTCAACGGCAACGGCCAGCAGGTGGCCGTCGCCTACACGATCGCCGCGCTGGTCGCCTCCATCGCCTACGCCGCGCTGTTCCTGCTGCTGGGCACGGTGTCTCGGCACGCGGTGGTCTTCGGGCTCGTCTACGCCCTCGTCTGGGAGGCGCTGTTCGGCTCGCTGGTACCCGGCGCCCGCACCCTGAGCGTCCAGCAGTGGTCGCTGGCGGTGGCCCAGAAGGTCGCCGACGGGAACTTGGTGACCTCCGACGTCGGCCTGGCGACCGCGACGGTGCTGCTGGCCGGGGTGACCGTGCTCGCGACCTGGTACGCCGGTCAGAAGCTGCGGTCGCTGACACTCGCCGGGGAGGAGTGACCGGGCCCCGGCCCTGACGGGGCCTTCACCTCGGCCCGGACACACTGGGCCGGGGAGAACACGGGGACGGCAGGGCGGGGAGGAGCCGGGATGGCGGGCCAGACACCTCAACAGGACGGCGCCGGACAGCCAAAAGACGGCACCGAGGGCGCCACCAACAGCATCGGGGACGAAGCCGCCCCCGAACGCACCACCGCACCCGACACCGAAGCCGCCGACGACGTCTGGGACGGCCTCGTCCTGGACGAGCGGTTCATACGCGACGCAGGGGCCTCCGAGCCCTCGGCCCGTGCCCGGTTGCTCGCCGCCCGCTGGCGCCGCGACAAGCCGGAGCCGCAGCCGTGGCGCTCCGACGAGCCGCCCGCGGGCTGGTTCTTCAGCAAGGGCCGACGCCGCAGGTGGCGTCGGCGCTGACGCCGCGTAGGTCCGCTCTTAATCGGTGGCGCCCGGCTTTCCGTACCGGCACTGTGGTGGATGCACGAGGCCGGAGGGTGCCGGCGCATCGGGCGGCCGCTTCGAGCACGCGAGACACCTCGCGTGGGCCGGCCGACGGGGGACGGCGGTGCCCTCCGGACCGTGGCGTCAGGGCCGCGGTCCGAGCGTCCCGGGGTCCGTGGTGTCAGCGTCCCGGGGCCGCGGTCCCAGCGTCCCGGGAGCACGGTCAGCGGCCCGGGCCCGGGGTCAGGACGACAACCGCTCCAGCACGACCGCGATGCCGTCCTCGTCGTTCGAGGACGTCACCTCGTCGGCCACGGCTTTCAGCTCCTCGTGGGCGTTGGCCATCGCCACGCCCCGGGCGGCCCAGCCGAACATCGGGACGTCGTTGGGCATGTCGCCGAACGCGATCGTGTCCGCGGCCTTCAGACCGAGCCGGCGCGCCGCCAGGGACAGGCCGGTGGCCTTGGACAGGCCGAGGGGGAGCAGCTCGACGATGCCCGCGCCGGCCATGGTCACCGTGACGAAACCGCCTGCGGTGCGCCGGGCGGCGGCGGCCAGTTCGTCGTCCGACAGGGTCGGATGCTGAATGTAGATCTTGTTCAGCGGTGCCGACCACAGATCAGAGGCGTCGGTGAACGGCACTGCCGGGAGGTGACCCGCGACCGCGTAGCCCGGACCGACCAGGACGTCGCCGTCCAGGCCGTCGCGGCTCGCCGCCAGGTAAAGCGGGCCGGTCTCCGCCTCGATCTTGGCCAGCGCCACTCCGGCCAGCTGGCGGTCCAGCGTGACCGAGGTCAGCAGCCGGTGCTCCCCGGCGTGGTAGACCTGCGCGCCCTGACCGCAGACGGCCAGCCCGTTGTAGCCGAGATCGTCGAGGATGTGCCGGGTCCACGGGACCGCGCGGCCGGTGACGACGATGTGGGCCGCGCCCGCCGCGGTAGCCGCGGCGAGCGCCTCACGGGTGCGCTGTGAAACCGAGTCGTCACTGCGCAGCAGCGTGCCGTCGAGATCGGTGGCGATCAGCCGGTAGGGAAAACCTCCGGCGGGCCCGGCGCAGGACTCCGTGGCGGAGCCGGCGGCAGTCACTTGGCCACCGGTTCCAGGACCTCCCGGCCGCCCAGGTACGGCCGCAGCACCTCTGGCACACGCACCGAACCGTCGGCCTGCTGGTGGTTCTCCAGGATCGCCACGATGGTGCGCGGTACGGCGCACAGCGTGCCGTTGAGCGTGGCCAGCGGGCGTACCTTCTTGTCCTCGCGGACACGGATCGACAGCCGACGCGACTGGAACTCGGTGCAGTCCGACGTCGAGGTCAGCTCGCGGTACTTGCCCTGGGTCGGAATCCACGCCTCGCAGTCGTACTTGCGCGCGGCCGAGGAGCCCAGGTCGGCCGAGGCGACGTCGATGACCCGGAACGGCAGCTCCAGAGACGTCAGCCACTGCTTCTCCCACTCCAGCAGGCGCTGGTGCTCGGCCTGCGAGTCCTCGGGGAGGACGTAGGAGAACATCTCGACCTTGTCGAACTGATGCACGCGGAAGATGCCCTTGGTGTCCTTGCCGTGCGAGCCCGCCTCGCGGCGGAAGCAGGGCGAGAAGCCGGCGTAGCGCAGCGGCAGGCGGTCCGCGTCGAGGATCTCGTCCATGTGGTACGCGGCGAGCGGCACCTCGGACGTGCCGACCAGGTACAGGTCGTCCTTGTCGAGGTGGTAGACGTCCTGGGCGGCCTGGCCGAGGAAGCCGGTGCCGGCCATCGACTGCGGGCGCACCAGCGCCGGGGTCAGCATCGGGGTGAAGCCGGCCGCCGTGGCCTGGGCGATCGCCGCGTTGACCAGGGCGAGTTCCAGGAGCGCGCCGACGCCGGTCAGGAAGTAGAAACGCGAACCGGAAACCTTGGCGCCGCGTTCGACGTCGATGGCACCGAGCAGCTGGCCCAGCTCGAGGTGGTCCTTGGGCTCGAAGCCCTCGGCCGCGAAGTCGCGGTGGGTGCCGTGCGTCTCCAGCGTGACGAAGTCCTCCTCGCCGCCGACGGGAACGTCGGGGTGGACGAGGTTGCCGAGCCGCTGGAGCAGCTCCTGGGTCGCGGCGTCGGCCGCATCACGCTCGGCGTCGGCCGCCTTGACGTCGGCGGCGAGCTGGCTCGCCCGCGTCAGCAGCTCGGCCTTCTCGTCTCCGGAGGCCTTGCCGATGAGCTTGCCGAGGCCCCTCTGCTCGGCGCGCAGCTCGTCGAAGCGGATGCCGGACGACCGGCGCCGCTCGTCGGCAGACAGGAGGGAGTCGACGAGCGCGACGTCCTCTCCACGGGCGCGCTGCGACGCGCGCACACGGTCGGGGTCCTCACGGAGCAGGCGAAGGTCAATCACGCGGTCAAGGCTACCGGTGCGCGGTGACGGCTCTCGACTCACTCTTGCTGATCGTGGGTCCTGGGTTCCGTTATGCGGAAATCGCTCCTTGTGTACACCTTGCGCGCACCCTGTTCCCGCATGTCGATCGAGGGTGGCCCACTCCCTGGAACGAGACAGGGGGCAGGTGGGGGGTTGACTGGGGGCTGACTGGATTTCCTTGTGGAGAGCGGGACTTGCGGGAGCTGTCCGCTCCCTGTCTGTCCACAGGAATCCCCAGCCCCGAGAAGTTATCCACAGGCTGTGCGAAAAATCTGTGGACTCACGGAAGCGGCCATTCTCAATTCCCGCGGCGCGCCGTCCAAACCCTTCATGCCTCCACTTTCGGGTGGAAACGGAGTGATCGTGTCACTCCAGAGGATGGAGGGTGAGGAACAGATGGACGAAAGGCGGCAGAAGCGCCTGTTGGTAAGCATGGTGCCGTAGGGGGACATAGCGACTGAATGCCACTTCGTTGTCGACTTGTCCCCAGGTCGAGAAGCGGACCTGTGGATAACTTCTGTGGATAACGAGATTATGCAAGTACGACTGGTGTGGCTGGCCGGTTCCGGCCGGTCAGAACAGCCGTCAGAACCGACCGTCCTGGCAACGCGCCACCCAGTCCGCCGCCGCGACGAACGCTTCGTCCGAGGTCCCCGGCCGGGGTGTGCCCACGTCCGTCGGCTCTACCTCCGCGCGCGGGTACGAGCCCAGATAGCGCACCTGGAGACAGGTCCGCTTCAGGCCCATCAGGGCATCGGCCACCCGGCGGTCGGAGATGTGCCCCTCGGCGTCGATGCAGAAGCAGTAGTTGCCGATGCCGGCACCGGTGGGCCGGGACTGCAGCAGCATCAGGTTGACGCCCCGGGTGGCGAACTCGCCCAGCAGGTCGCGCAGGCCACCGGGGTGGTCGTCGCGCTGCCAGAGCACGATGGACGTCTTGTCCGCGCCGGTCGGTGCCGCGGGCCGGGCGGGACGGCCCACGAGCACGAAGCGGGTCTGGGCGTTCTCCGCGTCGTGGATGTCCGCCTCCAGGACCTCCAGGCCGTAGCGGGCCGCGGCGAACTCACCGGCGAATGCCGCGTCGTACCGGCCCTCCTGCACCAGGCGGGCGCCGTCGGCGTTGGAGGCGGCCGACTCCCAGGCGACGTCCGGGAGGTGCCTCCTGATCCAGTTGCGTACCTGGGGCTGGGCGGCCGGGTGGGCGGTGACCGTTTTGATGTCCGACAGCTTGGTGCCGGGGCGGACCAGCAGCGCGAAGGTGATGGACAGCAGCACCTCGCGGTAGATCATCAGCGGCTGGCCGGCGACCAGCTCGTCGAGGGTGGTGGTGATGCCGCCCTCGACGGAGTTCTCGATCGGCACGAACGCGGCCTCGGCCTCGCCTGTGCGCACCGCGTCGAGCGCGGACTGGACGGACACGTACGGGACCAGTTCCCGGGTCGCCGTCTCCGGGAGGGTGCGCAGGGCGACTTCGGTGAAGGTGCCTTCGGGGCCGAGATACGCGTAACTGGCTGGCATGTCCTCACCCTAATGGGCCCGGCCAGGCCTGGTTCACGTGTCTTGGGCGATCCGTTCCCCGGGATGACGTCCGGACGGTTTCACCCCTCCAGCAGCCGCTGACCCACGTATTCTCCCTCCGCCGCTCCGCCGGGCACTGCGAACAGCCCGCTCGCCTCGTGCCGGATGAACTGCGAGAGCGCGTCCCCCCGGTCCAGTTTGCGTTGTACGGGTACGAATCCGCGCAGTGGATCGGCCTGCCAGCAGATGAAGAGCAGGCCCGCGTCGGGCACACCGTCCGCGTCGAAGCCGTCGTGGTACGAGAAAGGCCGCCGGACCATGGCCGCGCCGCCGTTCTGGTCGGGGCGGGTGATGCGGGCGTGTGCGTTGATCGGAACGATCAGGTTCCCGGCCTTGTCCGTCTTCTCCAGGTCCATCTCGGTCGTCTCGGTGCCCCCCGACAACGGCGCCCCGTCGGACTTCCGGCGTCCGATGACATCCTCCTGGGCCTTGACGGAGAGCTTCTCCCAGTCGTCGAGGAGCATGCGGATGCGGCGTACGACGGCGTAGGAACCGTTCGCCATCCACGCGTGTTCCTTCTTCCCGTTCTCCCCCGGCTTCTCGGACTGCTCGGGGACGAAGATCCGCTGGTCGAAATCGGCGTCGGCCGGCTTCGGGTTGCGAGTGCCGTCTACCTGGCCCATGAGGTTGCGGGCGGTCATGGGGTGGGCGGTGGCGCCCGGCGAGCGGTTGAAGCCGTTCATCTGCCAGCGGACCCGGGCGGCCGATCCGGCGTCCTGCTGAAGGGCGCGCAGGGCGTGGAAGGCGACCAGGGCGTCGTCGGCACCGATCTGCACCCACAGGTCGCCGTTGCTGCGGTTCTTGTCGAGGTGGTCGGAGGAGAAGTCGGGCAGCGGGTCGAGGGCGACCGGTCGCTGCTTCACCAGGCCGGTCCGGTCGAAGAAGCTGTGCCCGAATCCAAAGGTGACGGTCAGCGAGGAGGGCCCCGCGTCCCGGGCCACGTCCGTGTCACGGGTTCCGGCCGGGGCGCCCGCCATCAGCCGCCGGGCGGTGTCGGACCAGCGGCGCAGCAGCGCGGCGGCCTCCTTGCGGCCGGCGCCCGCCGCCAGGTCGAAGGCGATGAGGTGGCCGCAGGCCTGCATGGGAGTGGTGATGCCGGGCTGATGTTTCCCGTGAAACATCACCTGCTCACTGCCGAGCGAGGTGAGCGGCGTAGCCGCGGACGAGGGCGCGGCGGCGTAACCCGCGGCGCCGCCCGCCGCGCCGAGGACGAGACCGCTGGCACCGGCGGTGCCGAGCAACCGCCGCCGGGAGATGCCCTCGCGGGCGGTGGTGCTCTCGGAGCCGAGGGGCCCGGGACCGCCGGGCGACCCGTGGGTCGTCTCGGGAGTGCGGGCCTCCGGGATGGACTGGTCAGCCATGGTGCGGTTCAGCCGATCTGCGCGTTCTTGGAGACGGTCACCTGGTCGATGTCGGAGGTCCGCACGGTCACGGCGACCTCCCAGTCGCCGGCCATCGGGATCTGCACCCCGCTCGCCGACCAGTGTCCGGTGGTGATGTGGTCGGGGACGACGGGCAGCGGCCCGATGTCCTTGGCGTCCAGGGTGAAGGCGACCTTCACCTCGGGGATGTCGAAGGCGTTTCCGTTCGGGCGCTCGACGTAGAGGTGCATGTCGTTGGCACCCACGCGTGCGGGGTCGAGTTCGACCCGTATGACGCCCTTGCCGCTCTGGCCGCCGGTGTCGAAGGGCATGTCCAGGGTGACTACCCCGGTGGAGGGGGCGGACGGGGAGGCGGCGGACGGGTTGGCGGCCTTGGCCTCCTCCTCGGTCCGGCCCGGCTCGGTCTGGGTCAGGACGGTGGTGACGGTGAGCAGGACGACGGCGACGCCCGCCTCGGCGAGTACGGAGCGGCGCAGTCCGAAGCGGTGGGGGTTGGCGTCCCGTTGCCGCTTCTTCCGGGCGGCGTCCACGGCCGCGCGCTGCCGGGCGAGCTGAGCGGCGCGCTGCGAGGAGCCGGGGCCCTTCGTCGCTTCGGACGGCCGCGCGGAGTCCTTCGTCGCTTCGGACGGCCGCGCGGAGTCCTTCGTCGCGCCGGACGGCCGCGCGGAGTCCTTCGTCGCGCCGGACGACCGCGCGGGGGCCTTCGCCGTCCCCGCCGCCCCCTCGGCGGCCCCCTCGGCGGCCTCCTCTGCGGCCTTCTCCTCGGTCTTCGAGGCATCGGAAGCCTTCGTGGCGGCCTTCGCCCCGCCGGGGACCTTCCAGGCGACCTCCGCCTTCTCGCTCTTGCGGCCGGTGAGCGCGCCGACCTGCTGCCCCTCCCGCCGGCGGGCGATCTCGGGCACCGTGTCCGCCAGTTGTGCCGTCCATCGGCGAGAGAGGCAGGCGATGCCGACCAGCACCGCCACGAGCCCGATCTTGACGAGGAGCAGCTGGCCGTACCGGGTGTCGGTGAAGGCCGTCCAGGAGCCGAGCTGTCGCCAGGACTGGTAGGTGCCGGTCAGCACGAGCGCGATCACGCTGCCGAAGGCGATGCGCGAGAACCGGCGTACGGCGACGGCGGGGACCGGTGTGTCCGTGGGTGCCCGGTACAGGGTGACGAGAAGGGTGGTGAGCCCGCCGAGCCAGGCGGCCATCGCGAGCAGGTGGACGATGTCGACCGGCATGGCGATACCGGCCTGGAGGCCGACGGAGGCGTGCTCGGACATCGCCCAGGTCGCCGCGAGCCCGGCCGCGACGACGGCTCCGCCGACCGCGAGTCCGAAGGTGAGGTCCCGCTTCTCCTCGTCCTCCCGCTTGTCGTAGGCGCCGAAGAGCACGGCGACGAACAGTGCGGCCGCCGCGAGCAGCAGCAGCCGGGAGACCAGTGCGGCGCCGGTCTTGGTCTGGAGGACCTCGCCGAGCAGATTCAGGTCGAAGACGTCACCGAGCTTGCCGGTGCCGGTATAGGAGCCGCGCAGCAGGAGCAGCAGAAGCGTGGCGGCGGTGAGCGTGAGCCATCCCGAGACGACGAGCCGCTGCACCGCCCGGACCCCCGAGCCGCGCGGCCAGCAGGCGAGGACGAAGGCAGCGCCGCCCACCAGCACGGTGAACCCGGCGTACGACACGTACCGCCCCAGGCCGTACAGCCAGCCGACGGTCCCGCCGCCCGCCTTCGAGCCGTAGACGGAGACGGACGTCTCGGACGGGGCGCCGATGGAGAAGGTGTAGGCGCCGGCGACCGGGTGGCTGTCGGCGGACACGACCTGGTAGGTCACCGTGTAGGTGCCGTCGGGCAGCCCGGCGTGCAGTTTCACGGAGTATGTCGTGCCCCCCGTGCCGGACGGCTTGCCGTCGTCGACACGTGTGCCGTTGGGGTCGAACACGCGCAGCGAGTCGTCGTCCATGGAGACAGATTCGGAGAAGGTGAGCGACACCTGGGCCGGAGCCTTGCCGACCACCGCCCCCTCCTGGGGGTCGCTGCCGGTCAGTGCGGCGTGCGCGGAGGCCGGTCCTGCGCCGGCGAGCAGCGCGCAGGCCGCGGCCACAAGCAGCAGCACCAGGGTCCGGACGCGTGGGGCGATGGTCTGCGTCAAGGTGGTCCCTCCCTCAGTGTCCGGAGTGTGCGGAGTGCCCGGTGGGCCGGTACGTGGCGGCCTTCACGGGCAGCTTGACCGTGACCGGGTCGGAGTGGGCGAAGTGGAGTTCGACGGAGACTGTCTGTCCCTGCTTGGGCTGCTGCTTCAGCTTCTCGAACATCAGGTGGTTGCCGCCGCTTTCGAGCACGAGTTCGCCGTGGGCGGGGATCGGGAGGCGGTCGACCTCCCTCATCGTCCCGTCGACGGTTTCGTGCACGGTGACGTCACCGGCTCCGCTCGTGACCGAGGTCAGTTCGTCCTCGGTGTCGCCCTCGTTGGTGATGGTGAGGAAGCCCGCGGCCATCGAGTCGGAGACAGGCTGCGGTATGTAGGCGGCACCGACGGAGAGTTCGGCACCGGAGGACGAGGAGCCGGAGTCCGAGTCGCCGCAGCCCGCGAGGGCCAGGGCGCCGATCACCGTCACGGCGGCGAGGGCGGGGCGGCCTCTCACGGGTTCTCTCCCTTGATGAGCTCGGGGAGGTCCTTGGTGTAGTCCTCGACGGTGGCGTCCTCGCCGTACAGGACGTAGCCGGCGTCGGACTTCGGGGAGAAGGCGACGACCTGGGTGCCGTGCGCTGACACGATCTTGCCGTTCTTGTCCTTGGTCGGCGGGTCGATGGAGATGCCGAGGGTGCGGGCGCCGGCCTGGACGGTGTCGAAGTCGCCGGTCAGGCCGACGATCTGCGGGTCGATGCCCTTGAGCCACTTGCCGAGCGCGGCCGGGGTGTCGCGTTCCGGGTCGGTGCTGACGAACACGATGCGGAGCTTGTCCTGCTCGGCCTGCGACAGCTGCTTCTTGGCCACGGCGACGTTGTTCATGGTCAGGGGGCAGACGTCGGGGCAGTGGGTGTAGCCGAAGTAGATCAGGGTGGGTTTGCCGGCGGTCTGCTCGCGGAGGTCGTACTCCTTGCCCTGGGTGTCGGTGAGGACCAGGTCGGGCTTTTCGAAGGGCTTGTCGAGGACGGTGGCGGCCTTCTGGCCGGTGTCCTCGGAGACCACCGCGACGGGCTTGTCGCTGTCGGCGCCGCTGCCGCAGGCGGACAGGGTCAGGGAGGCGGCGGCGAGCAGTGCGGCCGCGGCGAACGTCTTCTTGCGCATAGAGAAATGTCCCAGATGTGAGGTACTCCGGTGCGCGCCGGGATCCGCCGTACCGACGGAGGGTGTCCGGCGCGCACCGGACGAGAGGGTGCGTGGGCGTTGTCACGCCGACGCACCGGGGCGTGCGTTGTTACGCCGACGCGCCGGAGTCGCGCCGACGTCCGGCCAGCACTCCGTAGGCGACGCCCGCGGCGCCGACCACGATGCCGACGATGCCGAGGACGCGGGCGGTGGTGTCGGTGCCGTCCCCGGAACCGGTGTCGGAGGAGGCGGTGGTGTCCGCGGGGGTGTTCTGCGCGGCCGCCTCGGTGCCGTCCCCGGCCTTCGCGCCCGACGAGCCGTGGGCATCATCCTCGGCCGCGGACAGCTCCAGCACGGGCGCCGGGCTCTCCGGCTCCTCCTGGCCCTCCTGCGGCACCTCGATCCAGCGCACGACCTCCTTGTTGTCGTACGTCTGGATCGCCTTGAACACCAGCTCGTCGGCGTCCTCGGGCAGCGCGCCGACGGAGACCGGGAACTTCTGGAAGTAGCCGGGCTCGATGCCCTTGCCGTCGGCGGTCCAGGTGACCTTGCTGACGACCTCGGTGATCTGCTTCCCGTGCGACTCCAGCGGCTTGGCCGGCTTGACCTTGGTGACCACTGCCTTCCAGCCGGGGACCGGCTGCGGCATCACGGACGCCAGCGGGTGGTCGGTGGGGAAGCTGACCTCCAGCTTGGTGGTGGAGGCGTTGTCGCGTTCGTTGGGGACCTTGAAGCCGACGACCGCGTAGCCGCCCTTGGCGGCCGTGCCCTCCGGCTGCACGCTGACATGCGCGAAGGCGGGGGCGGACAGGGCGAGGACGGCGATGCCGGAGACGGCGCCGGCGGCGGCGATACGAGAAGTCTTCATGGACGGAGCACTCCGCTTCGAGTGGGCCACCGGTGCTGCACCGGTGGCGGGTGACGGGAGGGGCGCGCGCACGCGCGCGTGCCGCACGACGGCGGCCCCTCCGTGCGGTGGCCGATGGGCCGGAGCGGGGTGGTGGTCGCGTCGTGTCAGGCGGCGAGGGCGAACGCGTCACCCGGCGGGCCGCGTCTGATCACCGTGTGCTGGAGCGCGGTGGTGCGGGGCCGCGGTGGCACCTGCCGGGCGGTGTGCGGCAGACGCGGGCCCGTCCCGGGAACACCGCAGAGCCCGGCGTGCAGGGCGCGGACCAGCGAGAGCGCCGCGCGCAGGGCGCGTACGAACGCGGCCTCGGCCACGGAGTGGGCCGAGTGCGCCGACAGTTCGACGAGCCGGGCCAGGGCCAGGTCCCCGCGCCGCAGCAGCCAGCCGGCGGCCAGGGCGGCGAGTACGTGGCCGAGCAGCATCGGCAGGGACGGCAGCAGCGAGGCCGTGGGGCCGGCGGCGGACAGGGCGTCGGCGGGCTGGTGGGCCGCGCCGGCGTGGACGTCCGGAGCGATCCGCGCGTCGGTGAGGATCCGCTGGGCCTGCGCCGGGCTGATCGCCGCCGCGGTGGTCCCGCAGACCAGCCGTGCGGCCTGCTGGACCAGTGAGGCGTCGGACAGCGGGCCGGATCCGCCGGTGGACGGGACGGCCGTACCGGACGCCGTGACCGTCGCGGCACCGTGCTGGCCCAGTCCGAACAGGGCGTGCAGCGCGGTCTGGCCGACGGTGAGCAGCGCCGCGATGCCGGACAGCGAGCGCTCGCGTCCGGCGAGGGGCGCGGCGACCACGACCGCCCCGAGGAAACCGGCGCCCAGCGACCACAGCGGAACGGTGGCGCAGGAGGCGAGGGTGTGCCCTGCCGCGGCCAGCACGACGCAGACCGCGGCGAACACCGCGGTCCGCAGGATCCGGAGATCGTTCCCGGAGCGCACCGTAGGCGGGTGGGGGGCAGTCATGGCGGGCTCATCATCCCACTGGCACCCCCCGCGCCGTACGGCAGGTCCACAAGATGCCGTACGACCGGGAGAGGGCCGAAAGGTCACTTTCTGGTGCGGGTCGCCCGACATACACCGATCGGCGGCAGGGACGCATCCGCCATATGGACGGTCTCATGGGGAAACCGCGCTTACGCCCGGGCGCGGGGGGCAATACGTAACGGTATGTCGAGCCGCGGCCGGGAGGCTGGAGCATGAGCATCTGGTGGTCCCTCCATTTGCGGCGCGAGGCTGCGAGTGTGCCCCTGGCCCGCCGCCTGCTGGTCGGCACCATGGAGACCGCGGGTGTCGACCCCGACATCTCGTTCGACCTCTCCCTCGCGCTGAGCGAGGCCTGCGCGAACGCCGTCGAGCACGGTGGTGACGACGAGCCCGGCGGACCCTCGCAGGCGTATCGCGTCACGGCCTACCTCGACGGAGAGCTGTGCCGGATCGAGGTCGCCGACACGGGCCCGGGGTTCCCCGCGGGCGCTCCGGGCCGACCGGGGAGAGTGGCACGCCCGGTGGCCGACGACGCCGAGGACGGCCGCGGTCTGTGCCTCATCCGGGAACTCGCCGACCACGTGCACATCGGCAGCAGGCCGGGCCGGGCCGGTGCCGTGGTGAGCTTCGACAAGGTCCTCAAGTGGCGCGAGGGCACCCCGCTGCTGGCGGTCTGACGGCGGCTCGACACGCAGTCGCCGCACGGGCCGCTGTCATCACGCAGGTCCCGGTGGCCCCGCCGCGCGAGATGCCGAACCGGCCGGCCGGCCGTCGGGTCGTCGACAGATGGGCTCCGCGGGGCGGCCTGCCCTCCCGTACGGCGTCCCGCAGCGCCCGTTCGAGCCCGGCCCGGTGCCCCCTTCCCGGCCTTCGGCCCAAGACGCAGGTCCACACCGGTGCCGGACCAGAAGTCGTCCGCGAAATGCCTCCCCTGGACGACCGGGCGCGTCACGGACCCGGGGAGGTCTTCCGCAGGCCCGGACACGTCGATGGCCGGGTACCCCGCGCGGTACCCGGCCATCGAACCGCGAGGATCAGCCCTTCAGCGCGGCCATCCACTCCTCGACCTCGTCGGAGTGGCGCGGCAGTCCGGCGGACAGGTTCCGGTTGCCGTCGGCGGTGACGAGGATGTCGTCCTCGATACGCACGCCGATGCCCCGGTACTCCTCGGGCACGGTCAGGTCGTCGGCCTGGAAGTACAGGCCGGGCTCGACGGTGAGCACCATGCCGGGCTCCAGCGTGCCGTCGACGTAGGACTCCACGCGCGCGGCGGCGCAGTCGTGGACGTCCATGCCGAGCATGTGGCCGGTGCCGTGCAGTGTCCAGCGGCGCTGCAGGCCGAGCTCCAGCACCCGCTCGACGGGGCCCTCGACCAGGCCCCACTCGACGAGCCGCTCGGCCAGCACGCGCTGGGACGCGTCGTGGAAGTCGCGGTACTTGGCGCCCGGCTCCACCGCCGCGATGCCGGCCTCCTGGGCGTCGTACACGGCGTCGTAGATCTTCTTCTGCAGCTCGCTGTAGCGGCCGTTGATCGGCAGCGTGCGCGTGACGTCGGCGGTGTAGTACGTGTGCGTCTCCACGCCCGCGTCGAGCAGCAGCAGGTCGCCGGAGCGGACCGAGCCGTCGTTGCGCACCCAGTGCAGGGTGCAGGCGTGCGGGCCGGCGGCGCAGATGGAGCCGTAGCCGACGTCGTTGCCCTCCACGCGCGCGCGGAGGAAGAAGGTGCCCTCGATGTAGCGCTCGCTCGTCGCCTCGGCCCGGTCGAGGACCTTCACGACGTCCTCGAAGCCGCGCACGGTGGAGTCGACGGCCTTCTGCAGTTCGCCGATCTCGAACTCGTCCTTGACCAGGCGGGCCTCGGAGAGGAAGACGCGGAGTTCCTCGTCGCGCTCGGCGGTGACCTTGTCGGTCAGGGCCGCCTCGATGCCGGCGTCGAAGCCGCGCACGACGCGCACCGGGCCGGTGGCCTCGCGCAGGCTTCCGGCCAGCTCGCGGACGTCGGAGGCGGGGATGCCGTACCGCTTCTCGGCCTCGGTGAGGGAGTGGCGGCGGCCGACCCACAGCTCGCCCTGGCCGTCGAGCCAGAACTCGCCGTTCTCACGGTCGGAGCGCGGCAGGAGGTAGATCGTCGCGGTGTGGCCGGCGTCCTCGGGCTCCATGACCAGGACGCCGTCCTCGGTCTGGTTGCCGGTCAGGTAGGCGTACTCGACGGAGGCGCGGAAGGCGTACTCCGTGTCGTTGGAGCGGGTCTTCAGGTTGCCCGCGGGGATCACCAGGCGCTCGCCCGGGAAGCGGGCGGAAAGGGCGGCGCGGCGGGCAGCGGTCTCGGCGGCCTGGGGGATCGGCTCCAGGTCGCGCAGCTCCGTGTCGGCCCAGCCGGACTTCATGTTCTCGGCCAGCTCGTCGGACACGCCGGGGTACAGGCCGTTCTTGCGCTGCTTGATCGGCTCCTCGCCCGCCGCGTCGGCGGCATCCTCAAGCACAGCTTCCGGGTGCTCCGAGATCTCCGGGTTCTCCGGGGTGAGCTCCTCCGCCACGGTCATCCTCCTTGATACGGCACTGGACCACCCCCCATCGTACGGTCGTACGGAAGGGGGCCCAGGGCCGAAGGGCCTGTTACATGGAGGCGCTACCGTCCGTTATGCGTGACGTGCGGGGTGTCAGTGCCCCGCTATCCGGACCGTGCCCTCTTTCGGGACCGTGCCTTCTTTCGGGACCGTGGCCTCTGTCCGGGCCTGCCTCTGCCCGCTGCCCGGGCCTGTCCGTGCCCTCTGCCCGGGCCTGCCCGTGCCCGCTATTCGAACCGGACGGCCAGCAGGACGACGTCCTCCTCGGAGTCCGCGTCGGCCTTCCCGTCCGGCAGCACCGTGCGCAGGACGTGGTCCGCGACGGCGCCCGGGTCGTGGCGCTTGCCCCGGGGCACGCCGGCCGCCGCCGCGTGCAGCCGGGCGAAGGCGCGGTCGGCCGGGTCGCCGGTGCGGTGCAGCAGTCCGTCGGTGTAAAGCAGCACCGTCTCCCCGGGTTCGGCCTGGAGTTCCACGCTCGGTGCCTCCCAGCAGGCGAGCATGCCGAGCGGCGCGGAGACGGAGGTCTCGACGAACTCCGTGCGCCGCTCTCCGATCAGCAGCGGCGGGCTGTGTCCGGCGCCGGCCAGGGTGATCCGGCGCAGTGCCGGTTCGCAGTAGCCGAACAGGGCGGTGGCCGAGCGGGCGGGCTCGGTGAGGCGCAGCAGCAGCTCCAGGTCGGACAGGACCGCGACCGGGTCCTCACCCTCCATCACGGAGTAGGCGCGGAGCGAGGCGCGCAGCCGCCCCATCGCGGCGACCGCGCTCGGCCCGGATCCGGTGACGGACCCGACGGCGAGTCCGAGCGCGGCGTCCGGCAGCGGCAGTGCGTCGTACCAGTCGCCGCCGCCGAGCGGGCCGGTGCGGTGCCGGGCGGCGAGCTGGACGCCGGGCACCCGCGGCAGGCGGGAGGGGAGCAGCTCCTCGGCCATCGTCGCCATGCGTGCGCGCGTGCGTTCGACCTCCAGGAGGCGGGCCAGATGCTGGCCGGCGTACCGGGTGTAGAGGCCGGCGAGGTGGCGTTGCCGCTCACCCGGCTGGGCGGGCTCGTCGTAGAGCCATACGGCGGCTCCCAGGCGCCCGGTGCGTTCGGCGGACAGGGGGAGCGCGTAGCTGGCGGCGTAGCCGAGGCGGGCGGCGACCTCGCGGTGGCGTGGGTCGAGGCCCTTCTCGCCGAACAGGTCGGGCTCGGCGATCCCGCCCTCACCGACCGGCAGACCGTCCAGAATTCGCCCGTGGGGCAGGGAACTTCGCGGGACGGTCTCGATGTGGCCGAGGTCGGCGCGGGCCAGCCCGAGGCCGACGGTGGTGTCCGGGCCGAGTCCGTCGGCCGGTTCCAGTGCGACGAGACCGCGCCGGGCGCCCACCAGGGCGGCTCCGGCGCGCAGTACTTCCTGGAGGCCCGCGGAGAGGGAGTCCGTACGGACCAGACGCTCGGTCAGCTCGTGCAGGGTCGTGAGGTCCGAGACCCAGCCGGCCAGCCGGTCCTGGAGCAGGTCATCGGGGGCGCGGGGTGTTGCCGAGACGTCCGTGGCGTCTGCGGTCTCCGTGGCGTTTGGGACGGTTGCCGGAGAGGTACCCGGTGCGACGGACGCGACAGTGTGTGCGGGAGACGGAACCGTTGAATCGAATCCGGCCACTTTCGCAGGGTGCGGGGTGTTCATGGCGCCCGGCCTTCCGACCGGCAGTTACTGCTCAAAAGCATCGCGAACCCCCATGTCATTCTGCGCCGCTAGCAGTGTCTCCACATGTACACGCACTCGTAAGGAGATGTCCAGCATTGTCCTGCTGGGATTACTGGTGTCCGCGGGGCGCGAGTAGCCTTCTTCGTGACCCCTTGCGGAAAAGCGAATTTGACTTGAAACTGCCCTACAGGACGCCTTGTTGCGGTCGACTGGGGGTGCTTTACGGAGCGTCACAGCGATCGTGATGGGTACGTACTCGGGGAAGGGCAGGGGTGGCTGGGGGCCACCCGGAACCTGGCAACGGACCCGGGCGTCCTATCCACCGACGACCGTGCCCCATCCTCCCGTGGCGGAGGCGGAGAGAAGAACGCGGGACGGCGAAACGCCAGACTTCGCCACCCCCGTGCCACGCCCGTGCTTTTGATGGACGCAGTGTGGACGGGACCGCCGCGGACGCAGTCAGTGCTCGGCCCGCAGGGGTTTCCCTTGCCCCTGGCAGTGACGCCCTCGGCAGTGATGCCTTCGGCGGAGGGATGCCTCCGGCAGGGGTGTGATGCGCCACCAGCTACGCACAGCGAAGAGATCGACACATGGTGTGATGTGACCACGGTGTTGCCAGGCGTGCAACGGAAAGGAACGAGCGCTCATGCGCGAGATCCTCGGAAGGCGACGCAGGCTCTTGTCCCAGCACGACGACGGGCGGCCTGAGCTGATCGGCGCGGCCCTGACCTACGCGACACAATGGCAGTGGCCCGTTCTCCCGGGCGTGGCGGCGGACCCGCGGGCGCGGTCGCGCTGCGGCTGCCCCGATGCCGAGTGCACGGTGCCCGGCGCGCATCCCTTCGACCCGGGGCTCCTCGCGGCCACCACCGACGCGCGAATGGTGCGTTGGTGGTGGACCAACCGGCCCACCGCGCCGATCATTCTGGCCACCGGGGGCAGCGCCCCGTGCGCCGTCTCCCTGCCCGCCCTGCCGGCCGCCCACGCCCTGGCCGCGCTCGACCGTGCCGGACTGCGGCTCGGTCCGGTCGTCGCCTCGCCCACCCGCTGGTCACTGCTGGTCAAGCCGTACTCCATGGAGCAGCTGGGCGAGCTGCTTTACGCCAAGGACTTCGTCCCCGGCTCCCTGCGCTTCCACGGCGAGGGCGGCTACCTCGCGCTGCCCGAGTCCGAGACCGGCGCGGGCACCGTCCACTGGGAGCGCGCACCGCTGCCCGGCTCCGCCTCGCCCTGGGTTCCCGACGTGGAGGCCGTGGTGGACGCGGTGGTCGACGCCCTCACTCGTACGGGTGTGAGTGCGCCCGAGTTGTAGGGGTGCCCGGCGCGCGCGGGAGTCCGCGCCCGCTCGTGGTCGTTATCGTCCGCCCCATGTCGCTTCATGCTGGCAAGCACCGCGCCGCCGGACCGGAACGTGCGGGAGGACCGCGCCGCGCAGAGCCGCGCGCAGAGCCGCGCCGCGCAGAACCTCGCCACGGGCGGCCGGACCGTCGGCGAGCCCGCCTGTACGGGCTCGCCGGTGTCGTGGTGTGTGCGGTCGTGCTGCCGTTCACCGCGGCGTCCGCGGGGCCCCCGGGCGGCAGGGGGGAAGAAGCGCCGGTCATCCGTATCCTCTCGCGGGGCGGAGACGGCAAGGCCCCCGGGGAGGCGGCCGGTCACGCCCCGGCCACGGCTGCTCCCACCCGTTCCCCGCTGCCCCATGGCGCGGCCACCGCCGTGCGCTGCGGCCCCGAGATCACCTCGCCCGAGGGGGTCGAGGCGCAGACCTGCGTCGTGGCTCGGGGGACGGAGACCTGGGCGCGGACCTACTACCGCAACGCGACCGGTCGCCCGCTCGAATCGGTGCTGATCCTCATGGGGCCCGACGGGCGCAGCGTGCGGACGCGCTGCTCGGTGGGTGCCGATGACGCGCCGGGCACCTGCGAGACGCCCAGGGAGCGAATCCGGGGCGGGGGGCCCGCGGCGTACACCGCGATCGCGGAGTTCGCGGGCCGGGCCGGCCACGGGCCGCTGCTGCTGCGCGCCGGCAGCAACCGTGACGACGGGAGGAGCCGTGACGACGGGAGGAGCCGTGACGACGGGAGGAGCCGTGACGACGGGAGGAGCCACGATGGCGGGAGGAGCCACGATGGCGGGAGCAACCGCAGTGACGGGATCGTTGGCCCCCATGGTCCCGTCGGCCCTGTCGGTCTCGTCGGGGACACCGGGAGCAGCGGAGGCGTGATGGGCAACTCGCCTGCGGAAACGGGGAGTTGACGAGCGACTGCGGTGCGTGTGCGACCGGGCGCATGGAAAGACCCGGTTGCTGGCGACGGGGGATGCACCAGCAACCGGGCTACTCGAACGGTAACAAGAGATCGGCGGTAAGCAAATTCGATCTCGTGTTTTCCGGTCACCGATTGGACTGTCTCCGCCAGGAGTTGTGACCGGAGTCACGCGGTCCCGGACCGGAGGCCCGGCTGGCCGGTCGGTCAGCCGGGGTGGCCATCGACGGCCGTGTGTCAGCTGAGGGTGACCTGCCGGTTGGTCAAGCCGCCGCGTGCCCGGCGCTCGTCCGGGGTGAGCGGGGCGTCCGTGGCCAGGGCCTCGGCGAGGCGCTCGGCGAACTCGGCCGCCGGCTTCTCGATGTCCTGGGCGGTGACCCCGCTCGGCAGGTCCCACACCGGGACGGTGAGCCCGTGCGCGCGGAAGGAACCGACGAGGCGGGTGCCCTCGCCGAGGGACGACCGGCCCGCTGCGTGCAGCCGGGCGAGAGCGTCCAGAAGCCGCTCCTCCTCGTGCGGCATGACCCAGCGCAGGTGGTTCTTCTCCGGCGTCTCGCACCAGTAGGCGGCGTCCACGCCCTGGAGCCGGACGGTCGGGATGGCCGCGGCGTTGGCCCGCTCCAGGGAGGCGGTCACCTCCGGCGTGGCGTTCTCCGGGTCCGGGACCCAGAACTCGAAGCCCGAGTGCACCGCCGGCTCGAACGTCGTCCCGGAGGCGAGCAGGTCCTGCAGACGCGGACCGTCGGCCGGGGCGCGGCGGCCCTGTACAGGGGTGCCCGGGGCGGCGGTCAGCGCCCGCTGGAGGGTGTCGGCGAGGTCGCGGCTGATGTCGCCCGAGGCCGTGTCGTTCTGCAGGCCGAGCAGGACCGAGCCGTCGTCGCGACGCAGGGCGGGCCAAGCCATCGGCAGCACCGTGGCAAGTGTGACGGACGGGACGCCGTCGGGCAGGCCGTCCTTGAGGAGCAGCTCGACCGTGGCCGCCGGCACCAGCTCGCGCAGGGCCACCCAGTCGCACTCGCCGGGCAGTCCTTCGAACGGGCGCTGCACCAGTGCGGTCGTGGCCTGTGCGGCGGCCCGGCCGTGGCAGGCCTTGTACCGGCGGCCGCTGCCGCAGGGGCAGGGCTCGCGGGCACCGACGACCGGGAAGTTGCCGTCAGCGTCTGCGGCGCGGGCACCGTCGGTGAGCTGCGGGCGCTTGGCCTTCGTCTGGGGGCGCTTCTTGGCCATCGTGGGTGTCTCCCGGTTGTGGCTCATCTCGTACGGGCGCGAGCCTAGCCGTTCCCACCCCGGCCGACGGGCCCCTGTGCACAACGGACCACCTGTGGACAACTCGCCCCGGCTTCCACCGGGCGCCCACCGGCTCCTCCCGGGCTCCCGCTGGGTTCCCCTGGGCGTCCACCGGCTCCTCCCGATTTCCCCCGCCTTCCCCTCGGCCCCCGGCTTCCCCCGGCTGCCCCTGGCTCCCTTGCATGCCCGTTGTCGGGTCAGCCCAGGTCGTCGAAGGCGTCCGCGAAGTCCAGGCCGGGGATCTCCGACACCGCCGGTGCCGTGATCCGGGTGGCGAAGTCGTCGCGGCGGTGCCCGGCGTCCGGGTCGTGCACGTCGTCGTGGACGACGACCCAGACCGTGACCTCACCGCGGATGCCGTCCCGTACGCCCCAGTCGTCGGCGAGCGCGGAGATGATGTTCAGCCCGCGGCCTCCGTGCGCGGTGACCGAAGGGGTCGCCGGGGCCGGGCGGGTCGGGCCGCCGCCGTCCGTGACCTCCACGACCAGCCGGCCGCCCGCGTCCACCTGCCACGCGGCGCGGACGTCGCCGTCTCCCGCCAGGGCGTCGCCCAGCGGACGGCCGTGCTTGCACGCGTTGCTCAACAGTTCGGAAAGGACCAGTACGGCGTCGTCGATGACCGCTTCCGCCACGCCGCCGCCGCGCAGCTGATCACGCATGCGGTGCCTTGCTTTCCCCACGCCCGCAGGGCCATGGGGCACGGCCATGCTCGACGACGTGGGCACCTCCTGTGCCACCACCAACGCCACCCCCGAGACCTCCTTCGCCCCACGCCACGGTGTGGATGCCCCATCGACCTGAGCCGGAAACCGGCCGGTCCCCGCCCAGTGACGCATTCGACATCGGCGGACACGCACCGAACGCGCCGGGGCACTCCCTGTAATCACATGGCTGGATCTCATCGGTGCGGCCGGGACCGGAGCGTGCGGCACAGCGCCCGCCGGGATGAAGGTTCCCGGACGAATCAGCGACCCAGGTGGTCCAGTACCGCGCGCGGCCGGTTGGTGATGATGGCGTCCACGCCCAGGCCGGCGCAGAGGTCCACGTCCTCGGCCTCGTTCACCGTCCACACGTGCACCTGGTGACCGGCCCGCTTCAGGCGCTCGATGTAGGCGGGGTGGTTGCGGACGATCCGGATCGAAGGGCCTGCGATCCGGACACCCGCGGGCAGCCGTCCGTCGCGCAGTCGGGGCGAGACGAACTGCATCAGGTAGACCGTCGGCAGGGCCGGCGACGCTGCCCGCACCCGGTGCAGCGAGCGGGCCGAGAAACTCATCACACGCACCGGAGAGTCGGCGGGCGAGGCCGGTGCGTCGAGTCCGAACCGCTTCAGGAGCACCAGCAGCCGCTCCTCCACCTGCCCCGCCCAGCGTGTGGGGTGCTTGGTCTCGATGGCCAGCTCCACCCGCCGCCCCGCGTCGGAAACCAGTTGGAGCAGTCGCTCCAGGGTCAGGACCGAGGTCTCCTCCCGGTCCTCGGGCCGGTGCTCCCAGTCCGGCTGCTCGTCGCGCGTCCGCCAGAACTCCCGGGTCCTGCGGGCGCCGAAGTCCAGCGCGGCCAGATCGGCCAGCTCCAGCGCCGACACCGCGCCGCGGCCGTTGGACGTACGGTTGACGCGCCAGTCGTGGACGCAGACGAGATGGCCGTCGGCGGTCAGGCGCACATCGCACTCGAGGGCGTCCGCCCCGTCCTCGATCGCCTTCCGGTAGGCGGCCAGGGTGTGCTCGGGTGCCTCCTCGGAGGCTCCCCGGTGGGCGACGACCTGAATCCGGTGCTGTCGTGCGTGGGTCACCGCGTCATGGTGCCACCGCGCGCGGGTAGAAGTGCCCTCGGAGTCATCGATGGCAGGTCCGTTTAGTCTTGGATGACCCATGTAAAGGTCGATCGTGGACCCACAGCAACCGCTTATGGTGCTCTGACGGCCCGTGGGAAAAGCTGATGGCATACGAAAACACCGCACATCTGCGTCGCGTCCGACCGTGGAGCAGCGCGTGAGCGTGGCTGGGCGCGCGCAGTGTGACCGAGAAACAGCCGTGGAACGAGGAGAGAAGCTGTGAGCACCGAGAACGAGGGCACCGCGGTACCCCCGGCCCCGTCCGCGCCTCCCGTACCGGTGGAATCTCCCGCAACCTCCGCCCAGTCGGCCGCGCCGAGCCCGGACCGGGCGCCGTCCCACCCGCCCGCGCAGCCGCAACCGCACGACGGTTTCGGACAGGCTGCCGCCGCTCCCACCCACGCACCGCACCAAGCCGCCCCCCAGGACCCGGCCGTCTCCCCTGGCCCGGCGGCCGCTCACGGTGCGGGCGCCGCCCACGCGCAGGCTGATTCCCATGGTCCGGCCGCTCCCCACGATGCGGCCGCGCCTCAGGGGCACAACGCCCCCGACGCCTCCTGGCCGCCTCCCCCGCCGCCGGGCACCCCGGCGTACGGCGGGGGAGGCGGTGGCGGCTTCGGCGGCGGTGGCTGGGGCTCTTCGTACCAGCAGCCCCCCGCGCCGAAGGCGGGCCGTGGCCGTGGCGGTGTGGTGGCCGCGCTCCTGGTCGCCGCGCTGGTGGCCGGCGGTCTGGGCGGCGGCCTCGGCTACACCCTGGCCAAGAACAACGACGGGGCCGGTTCCACGACGGTCTCCGCCTCCGACACCGGCGGCTCCGTCAAGCGCGACGCGGGCACGGTCGCCGGTGTGGCCGCCAAGGCGCTGCCCAGTACGGTCACCATCCAGGCCGAGGGCAGCAACGGGGAGGGCGGCACCGGCACCGGGTTCGTCTTCGACAAACAGGGTCACATCGTCACCAACAATCACGTGGTGGCGGAGGCGGTCGACGGCGGCAAGCTCAGTGCGACCTTCCCCAACGGCAAGAAGTACGAAGCCGAGGTGGTCGGCCACGCCCAGGGCTACGACGTGGCGGTCATCAAGCTGAAGAACACCCCGTCGGACCTGCGGCCGCTGCCCCTCGGGGACTCCGAGAAGGTGGCCGTGGGCGACTCGACGATCGCCATCGGCGCCCCCTTCGGCCTGTCCAACACGGTGACCACCGGCATCATCAGCGCCAAGAACCGTCCCGTGGCCTCCAGCGACGGCAGCGCCGCCAGCAAGGCGTCCTACATGAGCGCCCTGCAGACCGACGCGTCGATCAACCCGGGCAACTCCGGCGGCCCGCTGCTGGACGCGCAGGGCAACGTCATCGGGATCAACTCCGCGATCCAGTCCACGAGCAACGGCGGCTTCGGCACCGGCCAGGCCGGCTCGATCGGCCTGGGCTTCGCCATCCCCATCAACCAGGCCGAGTTCGTCGCCAAGCAGTTGATCAAGACCGGCAAGCCGGTGTACGCGAAGATCGGCGCCTCCGTCTCGCTGGAGGAGACGACGGGCGGCGCCAAGCTCACCGAACAGGGCGTCAACGGTTCCGAGCCCGTCGAGCCGGGCGGTCCCGCCGCCGGCGCGGGCCTCAAGCCCGGCGACGTCATCACCAAGCTCGACGACCGGGTGATCGACAGCGGTCCGACCCTGATCGGCGAGATCTGGACCCACAAGCCCGGCGACAAGGTCACGGTCACCTACGAGCGCGGCGGCAAGGAGCGTACGACCGAGCTCACCCTCGGCTCCAAGACCGGCGACGACTGATCCACGCCTCCTCGCGCCGACCACTCGCTCCCCTGCCCCGTGCCGCCGATCACCTGCGGCGCGGGGCAGGCCGCGTGAGCGGCCGTCCGAGAAGAACCCGGGTGCGCGCCTGCAGCGCCCGCAGCATGGGAAACCATGAGGCATGCGACCGGATGGCTGGCACCTCACCGAAGACGTCCACGACTTCCTCGCCCGAGCCGGAGACTTCCTGCGCTCACGGCCCGGCCCGCACGTCATGCAGCTGACGTGGGCCGAGCGAGTGCGGGCGCGCGGGGCGGAGGCGTTCGGTACCGCAGCCCCCGTGTTCGGCGTACTGGAGCGAGCGGGTGAGGCCCGCGCCACCTTCTACCGCCTCCCGTCCCGTGGTTACGGCCTCTCCCCGCTCCCGCCCGAGCAGGCCGACTCCCTCGCCGCCCGTCTGGCCGCTCTCAGGCACTCCGTCCCCTCCGTCAGTGCGGACCACGGCACCGCCACGGCCTTCGCCGAGGCATGGCAGCGGCACACCGGGGCGACACCGAGACTCCGTGACACACGGCTCCGTCTGTACCGCCTCGGTGAGCTCGTCCCACCAGAGCCGCCGCCGGCGGGACGAGGCCGCGTCCTGGGCGACCAGGACCTCGAGCAAGTCATGTTCTGGTGCCGCGAGTTCGCCAGGGCTGTCGGGGAGAACGCCTCCATCGACGCCGACACGTGGGCCGATACCCGCTTCGCCGACAAGCGCTACACGCTCTGGGAGACCCCGGACGGCACTCCCGTCTCCATCGCGGGCATGAACCCGGTGATCGGCGGCCAGATCCAGGTGGACATCGTCTACACCCCCGCCCACCTGCGCGGTCGCGGCTACGCGGGCGCCGTGACAGCGGAGGTGAGCCGGGCCGCATTGGAAGCGGGCGCGAACGACGTCGTGCTGTTCGCGGACCTGTCCAACCCCACCAGCAACGCCCTCTACCAGCGTCTCGGCTATCGCACGCTGACCGACTGGGCGGCGTACGACTTCACGGACTGCGCACCGTAAGCCGGTCGGGAGCAGACCTCGCGGACGGGGCGGCCTGGCCTGTGGGCGGGCCGCTGACCGGAGCGGTGCCTCCGGGGGCCGGACGCGGGTCAGCGGACCCCGTGTGGACCACGAACCCCGCGCGAGGCCCCGGGCCGGTACGCTGTACCCGCTCCGTCCCTGGTGGGCGGGGCGCAGGTGGGTTGCCCGAGCGGCCTAAGGGAACGGTCTTGAAAACCGTCGTGGCGCGAGTCACCGTGGGTTCAAATCCCACACCCACCGCAGTGATTGACGGCCCCTGACCAGGCGTTACGGTCGGGGGCCGTCGTGCTGGTCGGGCGGGTGGTGTCTGCGGAGCGGTGTCCTCGTCCGCGTACCCGGACGGAGCTGAGTACGTGTGCTCTGGTCGGCCGTGGGGTGGGCCGGAACGCTCGGCGTATGGAACAACGACGAGTGAAGCCCGTGCCCCAGTTGGTGTCGGGCCTTGTACTGGCCGGGGTGACGTCGGCCTTGTGGGCCGCCTGGCTCGGGTGGGACCAGCAGCGTGATGTGCGTGCCGACGGTGCGACGACGGGGCCGTACGAGGCGTGGCAGGTGATCGGGCTCGTGCTGTCTCTGCTGGTGCCGGTGTGCTGGGCGGCGTCCCGGCGTTACTTCGTCGGTGCCGTGCTCGGTGTCACCGCCGGGGCGACCGTTTCCTCCTGCTACGACTGGTCGGACGACGCCAGCGGCCTCTTCGCGCTCGGAGTGGGGATGGTCATGGTGGGGAGCTTCGTGGCGACTGCCGCGCTCGCCGCCGTGATCGCCTCGGTGAAACGAGGAGGCGGGGCTGTGACAGGGCTGTGACCGGAAGTGTGGCTTCCGCCACGGTCCGCGTGGGGCCGGGCTGGTGGGGTGGGGCGATGCGCATTCCCCAGCTCCGCACGCCGCTCGCGGTCTCCGGTGCTCTCGTGGCCGGTCTCCTGCTCAGCGCCTGTGGCACCCAGACCGCCGCGTCCGGAGCGGGAGGGAAGGACGGGCCGGGGGACCGGTGCGAGGCGGGGGCGTCCGGTGCCGGCGGCAGCTACAGCGCCGGCAGCAGTGACAGCGCCGGCGGTCGTGCGGGGTCCGGGCGGGAACAGGACGCGGTACGGATCGTCGGAATGGTCGAACGGGACGGTGGGACCGGCGCCGGGCCCGGCGGCGGGGTGAGTGCCTCGCCCGGTGTCCGGGGGAGCGAGCGGCCCGGCGTGTCCGTCACGGCGGACAGTCTTCCGGGGCCGGCGGGGACGGACGGTGGGTCGCCGTGCGTCGTCGCGTACTCGGTGACCAACGAGGAGACCGAGCCCTTCACCTACACCATTACGTTCTCCCTGACGGACGACCAGGGAAGGGCGATGTCGAACGTCGAGGAGACGGTGGCGTCCGTCGGGGCGGGGCGGACCGTGCGGCGCACGCTGGAGGACGTCGGGTACCAGGGGGACCAGCGCCTGGACGCGGAGCACGTGCGGATCCTCGGCGTGAAGCGGGTGCCCGCCGACGAGGCGCCCGCCCCCGCCGGTTCCTGCCCGTCGTCCGGGCTGCGTCTCACCGCCGACAAGGGGGACGCGGCCATGGGGCTGCGTGTCGTGGGGCTGCATCTGGAGAACTGCGGCAGTCGCCCGTACTCCCTGGAGGGTTACCCGGTGCTGCAGTTGCTCGACGAGGACCTGGAACCGGTCGACGGGATCGACATCCTGCGCGGCACCGATGACATCCCCATGGCGGGAGAGGGGGACGAGCCGCCTCGGCCGGTGACGCTGCAGCCGGGTGAGTCCGCCGTGTCGGGTCTGGCGTGGCGCAACACCACGCAGTTCGGTGAGGCGGTGACCGTGCCCTACGTCAGGGTCCGGGCCGAGGACGGTTCCGCTCCCGTGGTGGTCGCGCCCGACCTCGACCTCGGCACCACGGGGAAGCTGGGCGTCCGGGCGTGGGAGAAGGACGAGACGGGGAGCCGGGGCGCGCGGCCCGCGTACTGAACCCGGGGGCGCGCGGCCTGCGTACGGGGGCGGGTGGTCAGGCACGGTGGCCCGTCATGCGGGCCGCGGACGCGATCGTCGCGCGGGCTTCGCGTTCGGTCAGGCCGGTGGTGAGGGCCGCCTCGGCCAGGGGTGCCACGAGGGCGGGGCCGATGCCGTCCTCGTAGGCGCGGCAGGCGGCCCAGAAAAGGCGGGTGTTGCGCTGGCCCTCGTGGGCGGCGAGGACGAACTGGACGAGCCCCCGGCCGTGCGCCCCGGCCGTGCCCAGGGCCGGCTGGTGTGCCCGGGGTGGCGGGAGCAGAAGGCGCAGGAGCGCGGGCGGGCAGGCCGCGGGTGCCAGGTGGGCCGTGCCGGGCGCGGCGGTGTACGCGCCGTGCCGGGTGCGGGAGCCGGGGCCGACCAGGTAGCCGCCGGCGCCTCGGACGTCGATGCCGGGGGCGAGGCGGCCGGCCGAGTTGGGGACGACGGCGTCGGGCGGGCCGCTCAGCCAGAGATGGCGGCCTCCGCTGGGGGTGAGGACGACGACCGTGGGCGGGATCGTGAACAGGTGGTGCAGGGCCAGCTCGCGCAGGGCCGTCGAGGAGTCCGTCTCCGGCTTGGTGTCCAGATCGACGCCGATCAGATGGTGCGGGGGCAGGCCGCAGGCGATGCCGTAGCCCGTGGCCCAGGGTGCGGCGGCGAAGAGTTCGCGGATGCGGGCCGGGTCGGTGGAGGCGTCGTAGACCCCGTGGCCGAAGCGGCCGCACTCGCCGTGGCAGGGGGCCGGTGCCGGGTCGTCGCGGTGGGGGGAGCGCAGGGCCGGGAGCTTCGTCCGGGACAGGGGGATGACGGACAGGCCGCGTTCGGCGGCTGAGAGGGCGTGTGCGAGGGCCAGCGTCGTGGCCTGCCGGTCGGTGGTGGCCATGACTCTATGGTCGTACGTGTGTTCGAGAAAGGGAAGAGTGCTTGTGCGCGACGCGCCGGGGAGGGGTGGTGGGCGGAAGAGGGTGCGGGAACGCTTCACCTCTTGGGGTGCTTGAGGTGCAGCTGTCCCTACTGCCCTGAGCTGAGGCGGAAGGGGAGTGAAGGGGTTTATCTACTTGTCATCACGCTTGAGGGCGAATCAGGGCTTCCAGGGTGGTTCGCCGGTGATCCGGTGGGCAATTCTGATCACGCGACGTCGTCACAGCGTCGAGGCGGTCGGCCAACTGCCTTGGCAAAACCATTGGTTCGGTTCTCCTCAGCTCTACTCAGCTCCACGTCACGTACTTCTCGCGTTGTCGGCTGGAAGCCGGTGCGCCCTGGTTCTGGAGGAACAACATGGCAAGCATCCGTACCGCCCGCGTCGTGGCCGCTGTCGCCGCCCTCCCGCTCGCCGCCGCCCTCTTCAGCGGCGTGGCGACGGCGGACAACGGCGCCTTCGCGGACGACGGATCGAACGCGACCGCCTCCGAGGCCTACGCGGGCATTCTCGGCAGCGGCGTGGGTGACGACAACAGCGGCAACTCGTCCACCACGCAGCAGCAGGCGGTCGGCTCGGGGGCCTCGAACCAGAACAACACCGCGCAGGTCGACGGCTCCGCGTTCACGGCGATCAATCAGGGCAACGAGAACGTGGCCGTCAGCTTCGCCCCGCTGTGGTGAGCTGAGGGGCCGGCGCGGATGCGCTCCCGCGCCGGTACCTGAGTCGCTGTGCGGGTGAGCTTCATGGGGTCGCAAGGCGTCTGGGCGGCGGTACTTCGGTACCGCCGCCCAGGCGTTTTCGCGTGCGCGCCTCCTGATGCGCGCCCCGCGCAACCACCGAGAGACCCCCGCGCTCCGGGGAGCCCCCAGGTCCCCCTCCGGGGGTCCCAGGTCTCCCTCCCGGGGAGCCCCCAGGGCCTTCTCCCGGGAAGAGCCCCCAGGGGTGAACCCGCAGTACCTCTCCTCTCCTCGTCCACCTACAGGAGGTGGAGTCGGCACCACCCCTACAACCTGAGGCGGATCCGGTTTCGGGACCTGCGGCCGATCCGCCGCCCGCCTCCTCGCTCATAGCGTTGAGTCATGACCGCACCTGTCTGCACCAGTGCTTCGAACGCCGCCTCGGCCAAGGCTTCGGCCATGGCCACAGCCAAGGTCCCCGCCATGGTCGCAGCGCGGACGCAGACCTTCCCGTATCCGTCGTTCTCGTCGTACGTGAGGGCCCGCCAGCCGGTGCTGCTGCGTACCGCCCGGTCGCTGACGGCGAACCCGAGCGACGCGGAGGACCTGCTGCAGACCGCGCTCGCGAAGACGTACGTAGCCTGGGAGCGCATCGAGGACCACCGCGCGCTGGACGGCTATGTGCGCCGGGCGCTGCTGAACACGCGGACGTCGCAGTGGCGCAAGCGCAAGGTCGACGAGTTCGCCTGCGACGAGCTGCCGGAGCCGGAGCCCGTGCCCGGTGGCGACGACCCGGCGGAGCGGCAGGCCCTGCACGACGCGATGTGGCGGGCGATCATGAAGCTGCCCGCCCGGCAGCGGGCGATGGTCGTCCTCAGGTACTACGAGGACCTCAGCGAGGCCCGGACGGCCGAAGTGCTCGGAGTTTCCGTGGGCACGGTCAAGTCGGCGGTGTCCCGGGCGCTCGGCAAGCTCCGCGACGACCCTGAGCTGGGGTTTGTTCGGTAGCGAGCCGGTCTGCCGGACCGTCGGCGGGCGCCCCCGCCGGCCACCCGCCGGACAACGCGCACTGATCGATCACCCGGGAGTAGTGACATACCACGCGGTATGTGCGCAGAATCAGCGCAACCCTTACCGCCGCGTAGGCAATGTCGCCCCGGGAGGACACCGTGCTGAGCACGATGCAGGACGTACCGCTGCTGATATCGAGGATCCTGACCCACGGGTCGACGATCCACGGCAGCTCCCAGGTGACCACCTGGACCGGTGAGGGCGAGCCGCACCGCCGCTCCTTCGCCGAGATCGGCGCCCGCGCCGCACAGCTGGCGCACGCCCTGCGCGAGGACCTCGCGGTCCGGGGCGACGAGCGTGTGGCGACGCTCGCCTGGAACAACGCCGAGCACGTCGAGGCCTACTTCGCGATCCCCTCCATGGGCGCGGTCCTCCACACCCTCAATCTCCGTCTCCCGCCGGAGCAGCTGGCCTGGATCGTGAACCACGCGGCCGACCGCGTCGTGATCGCCAACGGCTCGCTGCTCCCCCTGCTGGCCCCGCTGCTGCCGCATCTGAGGACGGTCGAGCACGTCATCGTCACCGGCCCGGGCGACCGCTCCCTGCTGGCCGGGGCGTCCGTCCAGGTGCACGAGTACGAGGACCTGATCGCCGGGAAGCCGACCACGTACGACTGGCCCGAGCTGGACGAGCGCGCCGCCGCCGCCATGTGCTACACCTCCGGCACCACCGGCGACCCCAAGGGCGTGGTCTACAGCCACCGCTCCATCTACCTGCACTCCATGCAGGTCAACATGGCCCAGTCGATGGGGCTGACCGACGAGGACACCTCGCTGGTCGTGGTCCCGCAGTTCCACGTCAACGCCTGGGGACTGCCGCACGCCACCTTCATGACCGGCGTCAACATGCTGATGCCGGACCGCTTCCTGCAGCCCGCGCCGCTCGCCGAGATGATCGAGAGCGAGAGGCCGACGCACGCCGCCGCCGTCCCCACCATCTGGCAGGGCCTGCTCGCCGAGCTGACCGCCAAGCCCAGGGACGTCTCCTCCCTCACCCAGGTCACCATCGGCGGCTCCGCCTGCCCGCCCTCCCTGATGGAGGCGTTCGACGCGCTCGGCATGCGGGTCTGCCACGCCTGGGGCATGACGGAGACCTCCCCGCTCGGCACCATCGCCCGCCCGCCGGCCCACGCGGTCGGCACCCCGGAGGAGTTCGCGTACCGCCTCACCCAGGGCCGGTTCCCGGCCGGTGTCGAGGCCCGGCTCACCGGCCCCGGCGGCGAGCGCCTCCCCTGGGACGGCGAGTCCGCCGGTGAGCTGGAGGTCCGCGGCAACTGGATCGCCGGCGCCTACTACAACGGCCCGGGCGCCGAGCCGCTGCGTCCCGCCGACAAGTTCAGCGAGGACGGCTGGCTGAAGACCGGCGACGTCGGCACCATCTCCCCGGACGGCTTCCTCACCCTCACCGACCGCGCCAAGGACGTCATCAAGTCCGGCGGCGAGTGGATCTCCTCCGTCGAGCTGGAGAACGCCCTGATGTCCCACCCGGACGTCGCCGAGGCCGCCGTGGTCGCCGTCCCCGACGACAAGTGGGGCGAGCGCCCGCTGGCCACCGTCGTCCTCAAGGAGGGGACGAGCGTCGGCTTCGAGGCCCTGCGCGCCTTCCTCGCCGAGGACGGCAAGATCGCCAAGTGGCAGCTCCCGGAACGCTGGACGGTCATCGAGTCGGTGCCGAAGACGAGCGTCGGCAAGTTCGACAAGAAGGTGCTGCGCAGGCAGTACGCCGACGGCGGGCTGGACGTCACCCGGCTCTGACCGCCGGCCCGAGCGCGCGTACGCCGGAACGCTTCATCGGCCCGAGCGCGCGTACGCCGCAACGCTCCGTCGGCCCGAGCGCGCGTACGCCGGAACGCTCCGTCGGCCCGAGCGCGCGTACGCCGGAACGCTTCATCGGCCCGAGCGCGCGTACGCCGGAACGCTTCATCGGCCCGAGCGCGCGTACGCCGGAACGCGCCTGTGCCGCAATGCCCGTACGCCGGGTGGGGAATCCGAGACCCGGGTTTCCCACCCGGCGTACGCGCGCGCGTGCTCACGGCCGGTGTGCGCTCGCAGCGTCAGTTGGTCCCGATCCGCGAGAGCAGCTCGACGATGCGGGACTGCACCTCGCCGCTGGTGGAACGCTCCGCCAGGAACAGCACGGTCTCGCCCGAGGCCAGCCGCGGCAGGTCGGCCTGGTCGACGGCGGCGGTGTAGACGACGAGCGGGGTGCGGTTGAGCTGCCCGTTCGCACGCAGCCAGTCGATGATCCCGGCGTGTCCACCCTGGTGCCGCTCGACCCGCAGCAGATCCATCACCACCAGGTTCGGCCGGAACTGCCCCGCCAGCGTCACCGCGTCGGCGTCGCTCGCCGCCCGCGCCACCTGCATCCCGCGCCGTTCCAGTGTCGCGGTCAGCGCCAGCGCGATCTCCGCGTGCTCCTCGATCAGCAGCACGCGCGGCGGGTGCTGTTCGCTGTCCCGGGGCGCGAGCGCCTTCAGCAGTACGGCGGGATCGGCGCCGTAGGCGGCATCGCGCGAGGCCTGTCCGAGCCCGGCCGTGACCAGTACCGGCACCTCGGCCGCCACGGCCGCCTGCCGCAGCGACTGCAGCGCGGTACGGGTGATCGGGCCGGTCAGAGGGTCCACGAACAGCGCGGCGGGGAACGCCGCGATCTGCGCGTCGACCTCCTCGCGCGAGTGCACGATCACCGGCCGGTAACCGCGGTCGCTGAGCGCCTGCTGCGTGGAGACGTCCGGCGCGGGCCACACCAGGAGCCGGCGCGGGTTGTCCAGCGGCTCCGGCGGCAGCTCGTCGTCCAGCGGCTGCGGACGCGGCGGGTCCGCCACCTCCACGGCTCCGCCGGGTCCGTCCAGTGGCTCGGGCCCCTCGGCGGCGTTCCTGTCCGGCGCCCCTATGGCGTACGACCGGCCGGCGCCCTCGGTGACCGGCGCACGCCGGGGCTGAGTGCCGGCCAGGGAGGGCGGCTGCTCCTGTCCCGGTGCGTCCGGCTGGGGCTGCGGCTGCTTCTTCGGCTGGGCGGCGGTGGGCGGCTGGTCGGTCGGCGGATGCGGACGGGCCGACGGTTCCGAGCGCGTCGCGGCCGGGTCGGGCGGCGTGCCCAGCTTGCGGCGCCGGCCCGAGCCGCCCGGCTGATGCGGGGCGGGTGTGGCCGACGGCTGGGGGGAGGCGGGCAGGGGGGAGGCGGGCAGGGCCGACGGCTGCTGCACCTGGACCGCCTGCCGGTTGAACGGCACGCCCTGGCCCAGGGTCCGCACGCTGATCGCCCGGCCCTGGGGCGAGTTCGGGTCGACGGGCGCGGACGCCTCGGCGGGCAGGGGCTGCGCCGCGCGGGAGGCGGGAGCGTTCTCCGGCGGCAGCGGGGTGCCCCGGCTCGGTGTGGTGGCGGGGACGCCCTGCCGGGGCGTCGGAACGTGAGGCGCGGCGGGCGTGGGCCCGTTGGTGCCGGGGGCAGCCGTCGGGGCGGGGCCGGTGACGCCGCCGGGCGGTACGGGGGCGCCGGCGCCGGGAGCGTCCTGGGCCGCGGCGGGCCACGGCTGCGGTGCGGGCTGCGCGGGGCCGGCAGGCGCGGGGGCGGGCGCCGGTGCGCCCTGGGCGGGTACGTCCGGACCGGCGGGGTTCTGCGGAGGCACGGGGGCTCCGGGCACCGGCAGCGGCACCGCTTCCTCGGCCCACGGACCGGCCCCGGCCCCGGCCCGGCGACGCCGACCCGTGGGCGCTTCGGCCGGGTGCGGCTGCGGCGGGGTGTGGTCGTCGGCCTGGTCGTGGGGTGCGGCGTCGTGCCGGCCGTCGTCGAGCAGGGGGCCGCCGGAAGCGGCCGGGCCGGGTGCCTGAAGGGTTTCCGTCGCCCCGTGCGACTCCCCGTGCGATTCCCCATGGGGATCCTCGTGCGGCTCCGCCCCGTCGGACGGCCGGTCCGTACCGGCGGGCGGCAGGGCGAACACCTGGCGCGGGGCCGCTTCCTGCGCGGCGGCACGCTCGTTCGCTGAGGCCAGGGCACGGCGCCGGCGTCCGGTCGGCTGCGACGCGTCGGACGGGTCCGCCTCGCCGGCCTGCGCGGGCAGCGCGGGGGGCAGCGCCTGCTGCTCGCCGGCGTCCCGCCGCGCACGCCGACCGCCGGGCGCGGGCATGCCCTGCGGCGGTACGGTGCCGCCGAGACCCGTGTTGGAGGCCGCGGCCCCTCCGCCGTGCTCTCCGGCCATGACGACGGCGCCCTCGGACACCCCGTCGGTCGCTCCCGGGGGCAGAGCCTGCACGGCGGCACCGGCGGCCTCCGCGGGCCGCCCGCGGCGACGCCCGGTACCGCCGGACCCCTCGCCCGGCGCCGCCTGCGCGGGAACCGGAAGCGGGACGGACGCCCGGGCCTCCTCCTGGGCGTGCTGGTCCCCTACGGCCTGAGCCTGGTCCGCTACGGCCTGCTCCTGAGCCTGGGCCGCACGCCGCCTGCGACGCCCGGTCGGTGCGGCACTCCCGCCCTCGGTACCGGCGAGGGTCCCGTCGGCGGCCTCGCCCGCCGCGCCCGCGACCTCGCTCTCCAGGAACGCGTCGACGGACGCCCGCCGGGCGCGCCGCCGCCCGCCACCGGGAGCCGGCTCCTGAACGGCGAGGGCGTTGCCCGCCCCCGGAGTCCCCGCGGCACCCGTTACGCCCTCGGCGGAGGGCTGGACCTGGGTCTGGGCCGCGACAGCCCCGGCCCCGCCACCGATCGGCACCTCCAGTACGTACGCGCTGCCGCTCATTCCCGGCACCTCGTGCGTCTGGAGCACGCCACCGTGCGCCCGGACGATTCCGCGCACGATCGGTTCGTGCACCGGGTCCCCTCCGGCGTACGGCCCGCGCACCTCGATGCGTACGACCTCGCCGCGCTGCGCCGCCGCGACGACGACGGTGTTGTCCAGGTAGCCGCCCGTCGCCGACACGGGCGAGTTGCCGGTGGCGTCGACGCCCGCCACGTCCGCGACGAGATGCGCGAGCGCGGTGGCCAGCAGCCGGGGGTCGACCTCGGCCTCGATGGGCGGCGCGTGCACGGCGAACTGCACCCGGCCCGGCCCGATCAGTTCCACGGCCCCGTCGACACCGGCGGCGACGACGGCGTCGAGCATCGCCTTCGTACGGGAGACGTTCTCGTTGCCGACGTCGAGGCGCTGGTAGCCGAGGACGTTGTCGATGAGCGTGGTGATGCGTGAGTAGCCGGCCGAGAGGTGGTGCAGCACCTGGTTGGCCTCGGGCCACAGCTGCCCGGCGTCGTCCGCGGCCAGCGCGGCGAGCTCCTGCCGCAGCTCGTCCAGGGGCCCGCGCAGGGAGTCCCCGAGGAGGGTGAGCAGCTGCTCGTGCCGGGCGGCGATCGCCTCGTAACGGTCCTTCTCCCGCTCGCCGAGCGCGGCGTAGCGGTCGGCGTCCGCGGCGGTCTCCTCCGCGTGCTTCTCCCGCAGCTCCTCCAGTTCACCCACGTGCCGCTGGCGCAGCGCGGTCAGCTCGGAGGCGTGCTCCTCGGCGAGCCGCTCCAGCTCCTCGGCGTGCCGCTGCTCCGCCTCCTCGTGCTCCTTGACCAGGGCGTCGTAGGGGCGCCGGTCGGTGAAGGTCATCACGGCGCCGACGAGCTGGTCCCCGTCGCGCACGGGCGCGGTCGTCAGGTCGACCGGCAACTGGTCGCCGCTCTTGGAGAACACCACCTGCCCCCGCACCCGGTGCTTGCGGCCCGAGCGCAGGGTGTCGGCGAGCGGGGACTCGTCGTACGGGAAGGGCGAGCCGTCGGCCCGCGAGTGCAGGATGAGGGTGTGCAGCTCACGGCCGCCGAGGTCGCTGGCCCGGTAGCCCAGGATCTGGGCGGCGGCCGGGTTGACGAGGACGATCCGCCCGTCGGTGTCGGTCCCCACGACGCCCTCGGACGCGGCCCGCAGGATCATCTCGGTCTGCCGCTGCGAGCGCGCCAGCTCGGCCTCGGTGTCGACGGTGCCGGAGAGGTCGCGGACGACGAGCATCAGAAGTTCGTCGCCGGCATAGCCGTAGTTGTCGTAGGCCTGCTGGCCGGTCTCCAGGTTGGCGCTGGTGACCTCGACCGGGAACTCGGTCCCGTCGGTGCGTCGGGCGATCATCCGCGTCGGCTTGGTGCGCGCCCGCGGATCGACGTGGTCCGGCCGCCGCATGGACCCGGGGATGAGCCGTGAGTCGAACTGCGGCAGCAGATCGAGCAGCCCCCGCCCGACCAGCGCTGTGCCCGGAGCCTCGAACGCCTCCAGGGCGATGGTGTTGGCGTTGACGACGGTGCCGTTGGCGTTGACCAGGACCAACGCGTCCGGCAGCGCGTCCAGTATGGCTGCGAGGCGAGCAGCGCCTCGGGATGGCCTGCTGCTCACGAGACGCTTCCCTCCTGTTACCGCACTTGCCGACCGCCTGGGCCATCTTGCCAATCGGCCCGCAGCGTGTCACGCGAGGGAGTCTAAGGGTTGGGGGCGGGCGGGCGGTGTGGGATGCGAGGGAGGTCGCACGAGAAAGTGAAGTAGAACGTGTGACCGGAGGTCCTGTGCGCCGCTTTCCGGCGCCGCACAGGACCGGCTGCGACAGCCTCGGCTACCTCACTTCCGGCAGCAGCGGCACCATGCGGTCCCAGCGGGAGACGCCGCAGCCGTCGCGGCGGTCGTACGTCGCGTCGACGGGGCGTCCGGCCCAGGTGCCCGTGATGTGCGCGGTGGCGGGGCCGCCGTACTGCATGGTGCAGATGCTGCCCTCCGGGACGGGAGCGAAGACGTCCTCCCCCCACCGCGTGTCGCGCTCGGCGACGGCGCAGGCGCCGTCCGGGTCGGGGTGGCTGCCGCCGTGGGGGTTGCAGAACAGCTCGTACGTGCCGTCCGCGTCCGCGCCGGCGTCCCGGACGGTGATCGTCAGGTGATCGAAGCCCGGCACCTCATGGCCGGCGGCGGCGGCCGGGTGCGCGGCGGACAGGGAGGCCAGGGTGGCGACGGACAGGGCGGCGGCGCCGAGTAGGCGGGCGGCGGCGGAGAAGCGGGTGACCTGGAACATGACCGGACTAACGCGCCGGGCCGCCGGACGTTGCGCGACTGGGCCGTAAGGGCTTTGCCCTGCGGGCCGCCCGCCTAGTACCGTAGGGGTCGATTGGTGACAGCGCGCTCAACTGTGTCATCATCGGCACGCGCCACTCGCGCTCGCACGCGAGATGGTGATGTTGTCTGGAGGCGTCGCCTAGTCCGGTCTATGGCGCCGCACTGCTAATGCGGTTTGGGTCTTAAAGCCCATCGAGGGTTCAAATCCCTCCGCCTCCGCACCGATCACCGAAGCCCCGGCCCCACACGGCCGGGGCTTCGGTGCTGTCCGAGGTCTTTGGGCTCGTTTCCGCAGGTCACAAGGGGTGCGGCTAACGGATTTCACATGACGGCGGCAGTCATGTAATGTTCTTCCTGTCGCCGCAAGCGGGCCGAAAGGAACGGGAGCGGCGGTAAAACTGAACAAGACAAGCACTCGTAGCTTAACGGATAGAGCATCTGACTACGGATCAGAAGGTTGCAGGTTCGAATCCTGCCGAGTGCACATCGACCAGAGGCCCCGTGGATCACTCCACGGGGCCTCTGACTTGTGCCTCGCGGCTGCCCTCACGGCTGTGAGAGCGAGAGGCCGCCAGGTCCGGGTGCACGGGACGGTGTCCCGGCCCGGGCGGCCTGCCTCGCGTCAGGCCTTCTGCGCGGCCTTGCGGCGGCGGACCGTGAAGACCGTGCCCGCGCCGAGTGCGACGGCGGCGGCACTCGCGAGGGCGAGCGGTGTCATCGCGGAGGACGTGCCGGTCTCGGCGAGGTTGCCGGTGGTGCCGGTGGTGCCGGTTCCGGTGGCCGGGGCCGGCTGCCGGGAGGCGCCGCCCTGTGCGGAGGGGCCCGTGCCGGGGGCTGTTGCGTCCGGCCGCTTGTCGTCGTCCTCGCCGGGCTGCCCGGGCTCGGCCTCGTCGACCGCACCGGGCTCGCTGCCCGCGGGCAGGAGCTCGAACTCGTAGCGCTTCATCGGGCCGAGGACGCAGGGCCTGTACGCGTCGGAGGCGTCACTGGCGAACAGGGCGAAGGCGTCGGTGGTCCGGGCGACGGAGTCGATCCTCATCGTCAGCTTCACGTCGCTTTGCCCGCCCGGCGCGAGGCGGCCGATGGGGGCGATGTGCTCGGGCTCGTTGCCGTTGAGGGTCTGCCAGCCGGACCCCGTGGACCACTTCACCTCAAGGGGGCTCTTCTCACCGCTGTGTTCGCCGGACACGTGGACGAACGCCAGGGGGTCCACGGCCAGGGTGCGCTCGGTGCCGTTGGTCACGCGCAGGGTGAAGGAGACGGTGGTTCCCGCGACGACCTCGGACGGCAGTCCCGTCACGAGCGACGTCAGGCCGTTCTCGCGGACGCATTTCCCGGCGGTCTCGAGTGCCTTTTCGGCGGCTTCCCTGGCCTTGTGCGCCGCGTCGAGGGCGTCCTTGATCCGGCCGTACTCACGGGTGGCCGCCACCCGGGCATCGATCAGCGCGGTGCCGGCCTTCTCGGCCGTGGCGTCGGCCTCCTGCTGTGCCCCGACCGCCGCGGCCAGACCGGTCTCGGCGGCTTCGAGGGTCTTGCGTGCCTCGGCCCTGTCGGCGTCGCTCTCGGCCGCTTCGAGCGCGGTCCCGGCGTCCGTGACGGCCTGCTCGGCAGTGGCCCTGGCATCCGCCGCGTCCTTCGCCGCCTTGTCGGCGGCGATCGTGGCCGCCTTGAGCGGGTGAGTATCGGAATCCAGGGCGTCCAGGGTGGCCTTGAGGTCCTTCAGCCCCTTCTCCTGGGCGGTGACGGCGTCCTCGTACGCCTTCGCCGCGTCGGCGGCGGCCTTCTCCAGCTCCGCGTACGTCGGCTGGTTCTGTGTCCGCGCCGCGGACGTCCCGGCGGCGATCGCCGGAGCGGTGGTGAACAGTGCGACGGGCGTGGACACCGCGACGGCGGCGGCCACGGCCAGGGAACGGCGAAGCTTCACGGAGAGCCTTACTCGGAGGAGAGAGCGGAAGGGGTACGGCCGCGGAAAGGTGTGTGCGGACAGCCCGAATTGCCGGGAGAGTTTATCGCCGAGGTGAGATAAAGATTTTCGGTTTATTGCGGCTCTCGCTTATTCCCGAATATTCCCGTCCGGATGAACCGGACGGGCGGGGATGGTTGTTCACCGGGGTCCGGCTTTTTCTGTGACGTAAGTCACGCGTCCTCATCGCCGGGGTTTCGCGGGGGAGTTGACGGCAGCCCCTGGCGGTGCCATGGGGCGCGCGGTGTGTCTAGGGTGTGCGCATGCTGCGACGACGCATCTCCATATCCATCCGGCCGAGTCTCGGTGGGGGCATCCGGTGAACAAGCCGCTGAGGGCCGTGGCGATCTTCTGTGGGCTGCTGGTGCTCGGCCTGCTGATCCGCGCGAACTGGCTGCAGTACGTCCGGGCCCCGGAGCTCGCCTCCGACACCAAGAACCGGCGGGTGCAGATCGAGCAGTTCTCCACCCCGCGCGGAGACATCGTCGTCGGTGGCCGGGCCGTCACCGGCTCCGCCGAGACCGAGGGCACCGACCTCAAGTTCAAGCGCACCTACGCCGACGGGCCGATGTACGCGCCGGTGACGGGATACGCCTCGCAGGCCCAGGGCATGACGCTGCTGGAGAAGACCTACGACTCCATCCTGACCGGGAAGGACGACCGGCTGGCCTTCCAGCGGTTCGCCGACGTCGTCAGCGGAGAGGGCCGGCGGGCCGGCTCGGTGGTCACCACCATCGACCCGAAGGCGCAGAAGGCCGCCTGGAAGGGGCTGACCGCTCTGAAGGGCGCCCGGGGGGCCGTCGTCGCCCTGGACCCGGCGACGGGGAAGGTGCTGGCGCTGGTCTCGGCGCCCTCCTACGACCCGTCGGTGTTCGCGGGCGGCACCTTCAACGAGTCCGACCGCTTCGTGGCGCTCGACAAGCAGAAGAACAAGCCGCTGGCCAACCGCGCGCTGCGCGAGACCTACCCGCCGGGCTCCACCTTCAAGATCCTCACCGCGGCCGCCGCCCTGGAGCACAAGGTGGTCTCCGACATCGACGCGCGTACGGACGCCGAATCGCCGTACAAGCTGCCGCAGTCCACCAACAGGATCGGCAGTGAGGCGGGCGACGGGGTCTGCGACAAGGCGTCGATGAAGGTCGCCATGCAGCACTCGTGCAACAACGTCTTCCTGGACGCCGCGGCCGAGCTGGGCCCGGAGAAGATGCGGGAGACGGCGGAGAAGTTCGGGTTCAACGAGGACGTCTACTCCGACGACTTCGGCGACCTGCTCGCGACGAAGAGCCTCTACCCGGAGAACCTCGACCTGCCGGGCACCGCGCTCACCGGCATGGGACAGGGCAGCCTCACCAGCACGCCGATGCAGATGGCCATGGTCACCGCCGCGCTGGCCAACGACGGCAAGCTGATGCAGCCCTACATCGTCGACGAGGTCAAGGGCCCGGACCTCGGCACGCTGGAGAAGACCGAGCCCGCGGTGATGAGCGAGGCGGTCTCCGCCGAGACCGCGCAGAAGGTCCAGCAGATGATGGAGTTCACCGCCAAGGAGGGCAGCGCCAAGCGCGCCCTCATCGACGGCATCACGGTCGGCGGCAAGACCGGTACCGCGCAGCGCGGTGTCAACGTGGACGACGAGGTGCCGTACGGCTGGTTCGTCTCCTACGGCAAGAAGGACGACGGGTCCTCCGTCGCCGTGGCGGTCTTCATCGATCCGACCGACATGGACATCTCCCGTGCGGACATCTCCGGTGGCCGCCTCGGCGCGCCCATCGCCCGCGGCGTCATGGAGGCGGTGCTGAAGCCGTGACGATGCCGGGTACGGGGGCGGCGAGTACGGAGTAGTGGGGCGGGTGGCGGTGCGTCAGGCCTGCGTCGCGTCGTACGCCGCGCGGGCCTGCTCGACCGCCGCCATCCGCCGCTCCGTCCACCGCGCGAGGCCCCGGACCTGTTCGGCGGCCTCCCGGCCGAGGTCCGTGAGGGAGTAGTCCACGCGGGGCGGGATCACGGGCTTGGCGTCGCGGTGGACCAGGCCGTCGCGCTCCAGTGTCCGCAGGGTCTGGGCCAGCATCTTCTCGCTGACCCCGCCGATCTCCCGGCGCAGTTCGCTGAAGCGGTACGGGCGGTCCAGCAGCGCGATCAGGGCCAGGGTGCCCCAGCGGCTGGTGACGTGCTCCAGGACCAGGCGCTCGGGGCACATGGTGTTGCTTGCTGCCATGGCCGTACGTTACTTCGGTGCGGGCACTTTCGTCCGGTTAGTGAGCCGCCGCCGCGCGGGGAGGGGCTGACGCACACCGGCCCCGGCCCCGCCTCCTTCGCCGCCGAGCGCGATGGGGGCTACGTGCAGGGCGTCGGCAGCGGTGCCGCGTTGTCAGTGGTGCCGCCTACGCTCGACAGCGATGGCACAGGCATGGAAGTGCGCGGGGCTGCGGTGGGCGGCGGACGGTCCCGTGCTGACGTGGACCGGGGGGCGACGCAGTGCGCTGACCCGGGGCAAGCGGGTGGCCTTCGCGGTCGTCGAGGGGGGTGTGCGGACATGCGTGGGAGCACGGGGGCACGCGTGCCCGGTGCGGGCCGGTGTGCCGGGGCGCAGTACGGGGGTGCGGTGCGAGGAGTGCGCGCGGCTGGACCGGGCGCATTCCGTGGCCGCCGACACGATCGCGGACGACCCGCGGCCGTACCGCGTGTACCTGGCGTGGTTCGGGCCCGGGCTCGTCAAGGTGGGGATCACCGCGTACGAACGGGGGGCCGCCCGGCTGCTGGAGCAGGGAGCCGTCTGTTTCAGCTGGCTGGGCCGCGGGCCGCTGATGGCCGCGCGACGGACCGAGGAGCTGTTGCGGGCCGCGCTCGGGGTTCCCGACCGCATTCCGTACGCCCACAAGCGCGCGGTGCGGGCCGGATTGCCGGAGTCCGAGGCGGGGCGGGCGGCCGAGATCGCGGAGTTGCACGCGCGGGCGGTGGCGCTCGGCGGCTGGCCGGAGTCGCTGACGCCGGAGCCGTTCCGGGGGGTGGACCACGCGGGTGTCTTCGGGATCGAGGGCGCGGGCCGCGGGCCGGCCGCCGTGGGGGAGGTGGCCGAGCTGGTGGCGGGCGGGGCGATCGGTGGTGAGCTGGTGGCGGCCGCGGGGCCGGATCTGCATCTGGCGACGGAGCGCGGGGTCGTCGTGCTCGACACGCGGCTGATGACCGGGTGGGAGCTGGTGTCCGCCGAGGGGCAGCCGTGCGCCGTGCCCGTGCGGGAGCTGAGACGGGCGGCTGGAGTACAGGAGGGGCTGTTCTGACCTCGTCCGGTGCCTCCTGGTCCCCGGCCCGGCCGTCCGGGCTGCCGGAGAGCCGACCGGCCGTGGCCCACGGACCGCCTGTCAGGCCCCTGTGGGTTTCTCAGAGAAATCACAGCTTGGGGAAAGGGCGCTCTCAGAGCACCCCGACATCGTGTCCGTTATGACCACGACCTCGCCCCAGGGGCGCACCGAACTGCTGAGGCCGGACGGGAGCCCCGTCCGGGTGCTTGTAGTGGACGACGAGCTGTCCATCACCGAACTGCTGTCCATGGCCCTGCGCTACGAGGGCTGGCAGATCCGCAGCGCCGGGGACGGACACGGAGCCGTCCAGGCCGCGCGCGAGTTCCGGCCCGACGCCGTCGTGCTGGACATGATGCTGCCCGACATGGACGGCCTGAGCGTGCTCGGGCGGCTGCGCCGCGACCTGCCGGACGTGCCGGTGCTGTTCCTGACCGCCAAGGACGCGGTCGAGGACCGGATCGCCGGGCTGACCGCCGGCGGGGACGACTACGTCACCAAGCCGTTCAGCCTGGAGGAGGTCGTCGCCCGGCTGCGCGGGCTGATCCGGCGCTCCGGTGCCGCCGACCGGCGCTCGGACTCCGTCCTGGTCGTCGGCGACCTCACCCTCGACGAGGACAGCCACGAGGTCAGCCGGGGCGGTGACGGCATCCACCTCACCGCCACCGAGTTCGAACTGCTGCGGTTCCTCATGCGCAACCCGCGGCGCGTGCTCAGCAAGGCGCAGATCCTGGACCGCGTCTGGTCGTACGACTTCGGCGGGCAGGCCAACGTCGTCGAGCTGTACATCTCCTACCTGCGCCGGAAGATCGACGCCGGACGCGAGCCGATGATCCACACCCGGCGCGGTGCCGGTTACCTGATCAAGCCCGCGGCGTGAGCGGACGGCGACGACCGCGGCCGAGGACCCTGCGGACGCGGCTCGTCGTCGCGTCGGTGGCGCTGATCGCGGTGGTGTGCGCGGTCATCGGCACGGTGACCACGGTGGCGCTGCGGTCGCATCTGTACGACCAGCTGGACGGGCAACTGGACGAGGTGGTGGGCCGGGTGTCCGGCTTCGGGCCGCCCGGTGACCCCCAGGGCGGGGGCAAGGGCCCGCAGCGGATGGACCTCGACGAGTTCGTCACCCGCGGGCCGCAACCGCGCGGCACGATCGTCGCCGATGTGCGGGACGGCGTCGTCGTCGACGCCAAGTACGGCCAGGACTCCGACGACAGCACCGACCTCAGCGGCATGACGGCGGTCTCCCTCGGCACGGCGCAGCGGACCGCGCTGGCAGCCGCCCCCCGGGACGGTGACGAGCACACCGTCGAGATCCCCGGCCTCGGCGACTACCGCGTGGAATACCGCGACGGCGCCAACGGCAGCTACTACGCCGCCCTCCCCACCTCCGAGGTCACCGGCACCATCAGCACCCTGGTCCTCGTGGAGGCCAGCGTCACCGCCGCCGGTCTCGTCGCCGCCTCCCTAGCCGGGACGGTCATCGTCGGCGTCGCCACCCGCCCCCTGCGCAAGGTCGCCGCCACCGCCACCCGGGTCTCCGAACTGCCCCTGCACGCGGGCGAGGTGAACCTCGACGAACGCGTCCCGGAGTCCGAGTGCGACCCGCACACCGAGGTCGGCCGGGTGGGTGCCGCGCTCAACCGGATGCTGAACCACGTGCACGGGGCGCTGCACGCACGGCAGGAGAGCGAGACGCGGGTACGGCAGTTCGTCGCGGACGCCAGCCATGAGCTGCGTACACCACTCGCCTCCATCAGCGGGTACGCCGAACTCACCCGCAGGGGACGGGAACAGGTCGGCCCCGACACCCGGCACGCGCTCGGCCGCATCGAGTCCGAGGCCGGGCGCATGACCCTGCTCGTCGAGGACCTGCTGCTGCTCGCCCGCCTGGACGCCGGTCGGCCGCTGCGGTTCGAGCAGACCGACCTCGTACCGCTCGTCGTGGACTCCGTCAGCGACGCCCGCGCGGCCGGCCTCGACCACAACTGGCGGCTCGACCTGCCCGAGGAACCGGCACTCGTGTCGGCGGACGCCGCCCGGCTCCAGCAGGTGCTGGTCAACCTGCTGGGCAACGCCCGCAACCACACCCCGCCGGGTACGACCGTCACCGCGCGCGTGCGGCGGGCCGGCGCGTGGCTGTGCGTGGACGTCGAGGACAACGGGCAGGGCATCCCGGCCGAGTTGCTGCCGCACGTCTTCGAACGGTTCGCGCGCGGCGACTCCGCGCGGTCCCGGGCGACCGGCTCGACGGGCCTCGGGCTCGCCATCGTGCAGGCCGTGGCCACCGCGCACGGCGGTGGCGTGACGGCCGACAGCGTGCCGGGGCGGACGGTGTTCACCCTGCACCTGCCCGCTGCCCCGGCGCAGCCGAGCGTGCCACCGCACTCACAGGCACAGCACAGCCTCACCACACGGGTGCGACAGGGGACCTGAGAAGAGTCGGCCCCATGCGAACCGACTCTTCTCCCGGCTCCCTGCCGGCACGGGAGCATCTCCCGGCCGCAGGAGCCGGTACGCCCGTCCTGGACGTAGTGATCCCCGTCCACAACGAGGAGAAGGACCTCCGGCCGTGCGTCCTGAGACTGCACGAGCACCTCACGCGGACGTTCCCGTACGCCTTCCGTATCACGGTCGCCGACAACGCCTCCACGGACGCCACCCCGCACGTGGCGGCGCGGCTGACGGCGGAGCTGGCCGAGGTCACGTCCTTCCGGCTGGAGCAGAAGGGGCGGGGCCGCGCCCTCGGTACCGTCTGGTCGGCCTCGGACGCCCCGGTCCTCGCCTACATGGACGTCGACCTGTCCACCGACCTGAACGCGCTGCTGCCGCTGGTGGCCCCGCTGATATCCGGGCACTCGGACCTCGCGATCGGCTCCCGGCTCGCCCGCAGCTCACGGGTGGTGCGCGGCGCCAAGCGGGAGTTCATATCCCGCTCCTACAACCTCATCCTGCGCGGCTCCCTCCAGGCCCGCTTCTCCGACGCCCAGTGCGGTTTCAAGGCGATCCGCCGGGACGTGGCGCGGGTGCTGCTGCCGCTGGTGGAGGACACCGGCTGGTTCTTCGACACCGAGATGCTGGTGCTCGCCGAGCGGGCGGGGCTGCGGATCCACGAGGTGCCGGTCGACTGGGTCGACGACCCGGACTCCACCGTGCACATCGTGAAGACGGCGACCGACGACCTCAAGGGCGTGTGGCGGGTCGGCAAGGCCCTGGCCACCGGTTCGCTGCCGCTGGACCGGCTGGCCCGGCCCTTCGGCGACGACCCGCGCGACCGCGACCTCGAGGACGTACCGCAGGGGCTGGCCCGGCAGCTCGTCGGCTTCTGCGTCGTAGGCGCCCTGTCCACCCTCTTCTACCTGCTGCTCTACAGCGGCTTCCGCCACGTCGGCGGCTCGCAGCTCGCCAACGCGCTCGCCCTGCTCGTCTCGGCGGTCGCCAACACCGCCGCCAACCGGCGGCTGACCTTCGGGGTGCGGGGCCGGGGCGGTGCGGTGCGCCACCAGGCGCAGGGGCTGGTCGTCTTCGGTATCGGTCTCGCCCTGACCAGCGGTTCGCTCGCCGCCCTGAACGCGGCGAGCGCCGACCCGGACCACTCCACCGAGCTAGCCGTGCTGGTCGCCGCCAACCTCGCGGCCACCGTGCTGCGCTTCCTGCTCTTCCGCGCCTGGGTGTTCCCGGACGCGCCGCCCACGGCGGACGCGGCGCTGATCACGCGAACGCCGGGACACGGCCTTCCGGAGCCGTCGGCCGCGGGTTCTTCCCGCGCCTGGAGCGACGCGACCGTGCGGCTGCAGCCGGTGCGCCCCGCCGACACCGACCCGAGGGACGGACGATGACGACGCACCACGATCCGACGACGCACGCGGGGGACACGCGTCCCCCGGACGGCGAGGACTGGGCGCCTTTGCCGGCGCCGCCGCGCACGCCCGGACAGCCTCAGCAGCCCCGGCAGTCCCGGCTGCGAAGACTGTGGCGAGGCCGCCCCGGCGACCCCCGCTGGGTCCGGCCGGCCTTTCTCGGCCTGCTGCTCGCCACCGGTCTGCTCTACCTCTGCAACCTCGGCGCCTCCGGTTACGCCAACTCCTTCTACTCGGCGGCCGTGCAGGCGGGCAGCCAGTCCTGGAAGGCGTTCTTCTTCGGCTCCCTCGACGCAGCGGGTGCCATCACCGTCGACAAGCCCCCGGCCGCACTGTGGCCGATGGCGCTGGCGGTGCGGATCTTCGGGCTGAGCTCGTGGTCGGTCCTCGTCCCCGAGGTGCTGATGGGCGTCGCGACGGTCGCCGTCGTGTACGCCGCCGTGCGCCGCCGGTTCAGTCCCGCGGCCGGGCTGATCGCCGGTACGGTGCTGGCGCTCACGCCGGTCGCGGCGCTGATGTTCCGCTTCAACAACCCGGACGCGCTGCTGGCGCTGCTGATGTCCGTCGCCTGCTACCTCGTCGTCCGCGCGCTGGAGGACGGCCGGACCACGTGGCTGGTGTGGGCCGGCGCCGCGATCGGCGTCGCGTTCCTGACGAAGACCCTCCAGGCCTTCCTGATCCTGCCCGCACTCGCGCTCGTCTACGGTGTCTGCGCGCCGGTCGGGCTGAAGAAGCGGCTGGGGCAGCTCGCGCTGGCCACCGCCGCGATCGTGGTCTCCGGCGGGTGGTGGGTCGCGGTCGTCGAGCTGTGGCCGGCGTCCTCGCGGCCGTACATCGGCGGCTCGCAGAACAACAGCTTCCTGGAGCTGACCTTCGGCTACAACGGCCTCGGCCGCCTCAACGGCGAGGAGACCGGCAGCGTCGGTGGGGGCGGTGGCATGGGCGGCGGTGGCGGCGGACAGTGGGGCGAGACCGGCTGGGACCGGATGTTCAACTCCGAGATCGGCGGCCAGATCTCCTGGCTGCTCCCGGCCGCCCTCGTCCTGCTCGCCGCGGGGCTGGTCGCCACGCGGCGCACCGGCCGCACCGGCACCGCCCGCGCGTCCTTCCTGGTCTGGGGAGGGTCGCTGCTGATGACCACGGCCGTCTTCAGCTGCATGGCGGGCATCTTCCACCAGTACTACACGGTGGCCCTCGCGCCGTACCTGGCGGCCGTGACCGGCATGGGCGCGGCGACGCTGTGGGAGCGGCGCGAGCGGATCTGGGCGTCCCTGTGCCTGGCCGGCGCGGTGACGGTGACCGCGGCCTGGGGGTACGTCCTCCTCGACCGGACACCCGACTACCTGCCCTGGCTGAAGTGGCTGGTCCTCGTCGGCGGTCTGGCCGCCGCGCTCGGGCTGGTCTTCGCCGGGCGGCTGGGGCGTCGGCTGGCTCTCGCGGTGGCGGGGGCGGGCGTCGTGGCGTCGCTGGCCGCGCCCACCGCGTACACGCTGAGCACCGTGCAGGAGGGGCACAGCGGTTCCATCGTCACGGCCGGTCCGTCCGGCGCGAGCATGATGGGCGGCCCGGGCGGTGGCCGGGGCGGTGGCCCCGGGGGCGGCGGCTTCCCCGGCGGCGGAACCGCGCCCGGGCAGGGCCAGGGGCAGGGGCAGGGCGGTCCCGGCACCGGCGGCTTCCCCGGCGGTGCACCGGGCCAGAACGGCCAGACGGCCCCGAACGGCCAGACGGCCCCGAACGGCCAGACCGCCCCGAACGGCCAGACCGCCCCGAACGGCCAGGCCGCCCCGAACGGTCGGGCCGGCGAGGGCGCCCGCATGGGTGGCGGTGGCACGGTCGGCGGCATGGGCGGTCTGCTCAACGGCGCCCAGGTCGGCTCCGAGGCAAAGAAGCTGCTGGAGGCCGACGCCGACCGGTACACCTGGGTGGCGGCCGCGATCGGCTCCCAGAACGCCGCGAGCTACCAGCTCAGCACCGGCGACCCGGTGATGGCGATCGGCGGCTTCAACGGCACGGACCCGTCGCCGACCCTGGCCCAGTTCAAGAAGTACGTGGCGGACGGCAGGATCCACTACTTCATCGGAGGCGGCGGCATGGGCGGTGACTCCGGTACCTCGTCGCAGATCACGTCGTGGGTCGAGGCCGGCTTCAAGGAGGTCACGGTCGGCTCGGCCACCTTCTACGACCTCACGCAGCCGACGGCCTGACCGCGGGAAAGACCGTGCTGTACAGCGTATAAGAAGCCTTATACGCTGTACAGCATGACGACGTCCTCCCGGGCACAGGAAACCGCGCCCACGGTCCAGGGCCATCCGCAGCGCTGGCTGATCCTCGGTGTCATCAGCCTCGCCCAGCTGACCGTGGTGCTGGACAACACCGTGCTGAACGTGGCCATCCCCTCCCTCACCAGCGAACTGGGCGCGGCGACCGCGGACATCCAGTGGATGATCAACGCCTACTCGCTGGTCCAGTCGGGCCTGCTGCTCACCGCGGGCAGCGCGGCCGACCGCTACGGCCGCAAGAAGATGCTGGCCACGGGCCTCGCCCTGTTCGGCCTGGGCTCGCTGGCGGCGGGGCTGGCGGAGACCACCGGGCAGTTGATCGCGGCGCGGGCCGGGATGGGTGTCGGCGGCGCGCTGCTGCTGACCACCACGCTCGCCGTGGTCATGCAGATCTTCGCGCCCGCGGAGCACGCGAAGGCGATCGGCATCTGGAGCGCGGTCAGCGCGCTCGGCTTCGCGTGCGGGCCGCTGATCGGCGGCTTCATGCTGGACCACTTCTGGTGGGGTGCCATCTTCCTGATCAACCTGCCCGTCGTGGCGCTGGGCCTGCTCGCGGTCGTGACCCTGGTCCCCGAGTCGAAGAACCGGCAGGGCGACCGTCCCGACCTGGTCGGCGCCGTACTCTCCACGATCGGCATGGCCGCACTGGTCTACGCGATCATCTCCGGCCCCGAGTACGGCTGGACGTCGGGCAGGGTGTCGGCCACGGCGGCCGTCGCGGTGGGTGTCCTCGCGCTCTTCGCGTACTGGGAGAGCCGTATCCCGTACCCCATGCTCGACCTGGCCTTCTTCCGCAACCAGCGGTTCACGGGCGCGGTGGCCGGGCTGGTGCTGATCACCTTCGGCATGGGCGGCGCGCTGTTCCTGCTCACCCAGCACCTGCAGTTCGTGCTCGGGTACGGCCCGCTGGAGGCGGGGCTGGCGACCGCGCCGCTGGCACTGACCGTGGTGCTGCTGAACTTCTCCGGGGTGGCGGCGAAATGGCTGGCCGGGCTGGGTACGCCGGTAGCGGTGCTGCTGAGCATGGTGCTGATGTCGGCGGGCCTGGTGGTCATCGCCACGCTCACCGGTGAGGGCTACGCCGGCACGCTGCTGGGCCTGCTGCTGATCGGCGTGGGCTGCGCGCTCGGCAACCCGGCCATGGCACACGCGATCATGAGCGCGATTCCGCCGGCCAGGGCGGGGGTCGGCGCGGGCATCAACGGTACGTTGGCGGAGTTCGGCAACGGGCTGGGCGTGGCCGTGCTGGGCGCGGTGCTGAACTCGCGGTTCGCGGCGCTCGTGCCGGTGGCGGCGGCGTCGTTGCCGGCGGCGCTGGCCTCGGCGGAGGGGGAGGCGGAGCGGGACCGGGTGATCGACGCGTTCTCCTCCGGACTGGAGCGCAGTCAGCTGGTGGGAGCGGTGGCCGTGCTGCTCGGCGGTGCTGTCGCGGCGGTGCTGCTGCGGCGGGCGGAGAAGGAGAGCGCCCGCGGGGCGGGCGCGGGTGGGCCGGCCGGCGTGTGACGAGCGAGGAGAATGTGCGCATGGCGAACGCAGGGCGGCAGGGGCCGCGGGCCAGTGTCTGGCTGGCGGGCGAGGGGCGTCGTGGCGGGCGGCGCGGCGGGCAGCCGTCCGGGCTGGACCGGGATCGGATCACCGAGGTCACCGTCCGGCTGCTGGACGCCGAGGGCCTGGCCAAGTTCTCCATGCGCCGCCTGGCCGCCGAGCTGGACGTCACCGCGATGTCCGTCTACTGGTACGTCGACACCAAGGACGAGCTGCTCGAACTCGCCCTGGACGCGGTCTTCGGCGAGCTGCGCCCCGTCCCCGAGGACGGCGAGGACTGGCGCGGGCAGCTGCGCGCGCTGGCCCGGCAGAACCGCACGCTGCTGGTGCGGCACCCCTGGCTGTCCCAGCTGACCGGCACCTACCTGAACATCGGGCCCCACTCGCTGGCCTTCTCCCGGGCGGTGCAGGGCGTCATGCGCCGCAGCGGCCTGCCCGCGCACCGCGTGACCGGCGCCATCGCCGCCGTCTTCCAGTTCGTCTACGGGTACGGCACCGTCGAGGGCCACCTCCTCGCCCGGGCCGCGGGCACCGGTATGAGCCCGGACGAGTACTTCCAGGACTCCATGAGCGCGGTGGCCGAGTCGCCGGACACCGCGGGCGTCATCCAGGAGTCCCGGGACATCGTGGCGGCCCGCGGTGGCGACACGGTCGGGGAGATGCTGGACCGGGACTTCGAGTTCGCGCTCGACCTGCTCGTGGCGGGCATCGAGGCGATGGTCGAACGAGGGTGACGGCCGTGGCCCACGCCGTGACGCCGTGGCCCACGCCGTGACCGGGCCCGCCGCCTCCGTGGTCAGTCGCCCGACGCCTGCCGCGCCGGGAAACCCCCCGTCGCCACCGGACCCCACTTCTCGGGTGTCACCCGAATGATCGACTTTCCCTGCTCCACCATGGCCCGCCGGTACTCGTCCCAGTCCGGGTGCTCGCCGGCGATGTTGCGGTAGTACTCCACGAGCGGCTCCACGGCCGCAGGCGCGTCGATGACCTCGGCCGTGCCGTCGATCTGGACCCAGGGGCCGTTCCACTCGTCGCTGAGCACGATGAGGCTGACCCGTGCGTCACGCCGCGCGTTGCGCGTCTTGGCCCGCTCCGGGTAGGTGGAGACCACGATCCGTCCGGAGTCGTCGACCCCGCAGGTCAGCGGCGATCCCTGCGGGCTGCCGTCGGCCCGCCGGGTCAGCAGGATCGCCCGGTGCCGGGGGCGTACGAAGTCCAGCAACCCGTCCAGCGAGACCCGGGTGTTCGTCGCGATGTTCGGTGCCATGCGGCCAGCCTAGGCCGCGCTCCCGCTCCCCGCCCCGCCGCCGGGTCCGCCCGTCGTACCGCTCCGCGGGCGCAGCGCCTCCGTGAGGCTGTCGTACACCGGCACGTCCCGGCGCAGGCCGGACAGTTCCAGGACGCGGCTCGGTACGCCCTGCGGGGCGGCCACCACCCGTAGCCGGGCCCGGCCGGGCAGGCGGCGGCGCACCTGGTCGAGGAGGCGTACGCCCTGGGAGTCCATGAAACGGGTCGAGGTCAGGTCCAGCACGAGAAAGCGCAGGTCGTCCGAGCGGTGGTCCACCGCGGTCATGATCAGGGGCAGCAGCCCCTCGGCGTTGCAGAAGTCGATCTCGGGGGGCAGTGCGAGCACGGCGTAGCCGGGCGGGTCGCACGGCTCGCACGGTTGGGGGAGGAAGGTCACGTCACTCACCTGACAGACGTCCGACGGCTTCCGGTCGAAGGCCGCTTCCTGACCCGTCTCCCATTTCACCACGCCGGTGACGGGGCGCGGAAGGAGCCGGCCCGGTCCTTCGGCCGGGCGTCACCGGCACGCAATCAAGCAGCTAAAGTGCTGTTCGTCCTGTGCTCGCAGTCGGGAATGTGCTGCGGAGCTCTCCTGCGCACGGCCGTTTGGCCGCGCATGCCGAAGAGGTTCGTGGTGGCTACGTCCGAATTTACTGATTTGCCATGTTTTCCGGCTGGCTTCGAGCTGGCCGAGGCCCTGACGGCAGCAGCCCGGCAACTGCACGGGACAGGCACTCCGGACGACACCCTGAGCACCGCGGTCGCGCTGGCCGTGCGCCTGCTGCCCGGCGCGGAGCACGCGGGCATCTCGGAGATCCAGCGCGGCAGCCGGCTGCGCACACTCGCCTGCACCGACGACGTCGTACGGTTCGCCGGCGAGCCCCGGGCCGGGGCGCGCGAGCCGCACCCGGACTGGGAACACCTGTGGACCACCCCCGTGGTCCGGATAGACGACAGCGAGGCCGACGGCGGCGGCAACGCCCTGTGCGGCCTCGGTCTCCGTTCCGCGCTGTCGCTGCGACTGCGCGCCGACCGGCGCCGCCTGACCGTGCTCACGGCGTACGCCCGCAAGCCACAGGCCTTCGACGAGGACGCCACCCGCATCGGCCGGCTGTTCACCGCGCACGTCTCCTTCGCCCTGGACTCGGCGACCGTGCGCGAGCAGCTCACCGAGGCCATGCGCACCCGGGACCTGATCGGCCAGGCCACCGGCATCCTCATGGAACGGCTGGCCATCGACGCGGCCGGTGCCTTCGACTCCCTGGTGAAGGCCTCCCAGCGGGAGAACGTGAAACTGCGCGACCTCGCCCGCCGCATCGTCGACGCGAACACCGGTGCGGGAGGCCGAGGCGTGAGCGAGCGGTGACGGGATATCCGTACGGTCATGACCTCGGAGATCCCTGACACGCTCGACCGTGCGATAGCGCGCAGCCAGGGCCTCGACACCCTCCTGCGCGACCTGACCGACCGCGCGGTCGCCCAGGTGCCCGGCGCCGCCGCCTGCTCGGTCACGGTGCGCCGCGCCGACCGGCTGATGACCCTGGCCGGCAGCACCGGCCTGCCCAGCGGTCTGGACCTGCGGCAGTACGAGAACGGCTCCGGCCCGTGCGTGGACGCCGCCGAGACGCAGAGCGCCCGGTACGCACCCGACCTGGCCACGGAGACCCGCTGGCCCGCGTACACGGAGTACGCGCTGGCCACCGGCGTGCGCTGCGTGCTGGCGCTGCCGCTGGCCGTCGAGGGCGAGACGGGTGCCGCGCTCAACCTCTACGGCACCGAGCCCGACGCGCTGGCCCAGGGACTCGACGCGGCCCGCAGCTTCGCGGAGCGCGCCTCGCACGCCGTGAACGAGGCCCTGCGCCTGGAGCGGCGGCAGGCCTGTGCCGCCGATGTGCGTACCGCCCTGCTCTCCCGCAGCGTCATCGACCAGGCGGTCGGCATGCTCATGGCCCGGGAGCGGATCGACGCCCACCGGGCCCTGGAGCGGCTGCGCCGGGCCTCGCAGCACCGGAACGTCAAGCTCCGGGACCTGTGCGGCGAGCTGGTGGCCCGGGCGTCCGGCGGCGCCTCACGCGTCCGACGGTGACTCAGGCGGCCGGCAGTGACTCCCCCTGGACCGCCTGGATGTCCAGCTCGACCCTGAGCGTCGTGCCGATGGCGGCGATGCCGGCCTGGAGGACCTGGTTGTAGTTCATGGCGAAGTCCTCCCGGCGCAGCTCCGTCGTCGCGCGGAACGCCGCCCGGGTGCCGCCCCACGGGTCGGCGCCGGTGCCCAGGTAGGCCAGGTCCAGGTCGACCGGGCGGACGACGCCGTGCAGGCCCAGCTCGCCGTGGACGGTCCAGCGGTCCGGGCCGGCCTCCGTGACGCCGGTGGAGCGGTAGGTGATCTCCGGGTACCGCTCGACGTCCAGGAAGTCGGCGGAGCGCAGGTGGGTGTCGCGCATGCCGTTGCCGGTGTCGACGGAGGCCGCCCGGATCACCGCCTCCACCCGGGACTTGGTGACGTCGTCCGGCGCGATCTCGACCGTGCCGGCGAACTCCGTGAACCGGCCGTGCACGCTGGAGATGCCCAGGTGCTGGGCGACGGCGGCCACGCTGGAGTGCGCCGGGTCGACGGTCCACGGCCCGGGCGGCGGCAGTTCGGTGCCGCCCTGGCGGGCCAGCGTCACGGTGCCGACCTCGGCCCGGCCGCTCGCGGTGACGATCGCGCTGGACGCGGCGGGCGCGTAGCCGACGGCGGTGACGATGACGGTGTACGCCCCCGGCGTCAGCGGTGTGGTGTCCCGCACGGTGCCCTCGGTGTCCGCCTCGGCGCGCAGCACCTGCGTGCCGGTCATGTCGGTCACCGTGACGACCGCGTGCGACACGGCCCATCCGTCCCGCGTTCGGATCCTCGCGGTCAGTCCCATCCCGTTTTCTCCCTGCAAAGGCTCAGAAAGTGGTCGTGAAGAAGGTCGTGGAGAAGTTCGTGAAGAACGTCGTGAAGCAGTTCGTGAAGAAACCGGCCCGTGGTGGGCGGGCGCACCTCCGCTCAGAGCGCGCTCGCCACCACGGGCCGGGGTCTCGCTACTCGCCCGGGTGGGCGAGCTCGATGTCGTGGCCGTCGGCACCCGGGCCGGCGACCGTCAGGGACGTCGCCACCGGCGGGTAGCCGGTCGCGATGACGGTGTACTCACCGGCGTCCAGGTCGGTGAAGGCGTACGCCCCGTCCGTGCCGGTGGTGGCCGTGCCGGCCACGTTGCCCGCCGCGTCGACGAGCGTGACGCGGGCGTCGGCCAGCGGACCGTGCGGGGCCCGCACGATGCCCTGGACCTGCGCCCCGGCCTGCAGGTCGACCTCGACCCGGGTGACCCCGGTGCCGCCGACCTCGACGGGCAGGGCGCGCGGCCGGTAGCCGGCGGCGTTGACCGCGACGGTCACCGTGCCCGGGACCAGCTCGGCGAAGGAGAAGTCGCCCGCCTCACCGGTGGCGGCGGTGGCCAGCAGGTCCCCGCGCACGTCGGTCACGATCACCATCGCGTCCTTGACCGGCAGCCCGTTCTCCACGGCCCGGACCAGGCCGGTCAGCCCGCTGGTGCCGCTGAGCAGGATGTCGTAGGCGACCGGCTCGTCGTTCACGACGATCGTCGACGCCTGCGGCTGGAAGCCGTCGGCGGAGGCGATCAGGACGTACGATCCCGCGCCCGGCACGTCGACCGCGTAGGAGCCGTCGGCCTGGGCGACCGACCGGCCCAGCTGCCGGCCCGCCAGCGAGATCAGCGTGACGGCGGCCTGCGGGACCGGCGCCGACTCGGCGCCGCGGACGAAGCCGCGGACCGCGATGCCACCGGAGACGGGTGCCCCCGGCGTACCGGAGCCGGTCGCCGTGGCGACGGCGGCGAGCCGCTGCGTGGTCTCGGTCCGCGTACCCGGGTCGGTGACCGGGCCGGTCGCCGTCACACCGGCCGGGACCGGCTCCGGCGCGACGCGGGTGGCCTCGGCCGGGGCCGGGGCGGCCGGGGAGGCGGTCCCGGCGGTGGCCTCCGCGGCCTGGGCCAGGGCGCCCGAGGTACGCAGCGGGACCTCCTTGATGAACAGCGTCACCAGGAAACCGAGCAGCGCGATCGGCGCGACGTACAGGAAGATGTCGGCGATGCCGTGCCCGTAGGCGCTCTCCAGCCATTCGCGGATGCCGGGGGGCAGCAGGTCCATGTCGGGGATCGCACCGCTGCCGGAGGCCTTGGCGGCCGCCGCCTGCTCCTGCGGGCTGAGCCGGCCGATGGTGTCCTGGGAGTAGTGGCTGATCCGGGACGACATCACGGAGCCGAGCACCGAGACGCCGACCGCGCCGCCGAGGGACCGGAAGAAGGTCACGACGGAGGAGGCCGCGCCCAGGTCGCTGGGGGCCACCTGGTTCTGCGTGCACAGGACCAGGTTCTGCATCATCATGCCGACGCCGAGACCCATCAGTGCCATGAAGATGGCGATGTGCCAGTACGGGGTGTCGTACCGCATGGTGCTGAGCAGGCCCAGGCCCGCCGTCAGCAGCACACCGCCGGCCAGCAGCCAGCCCTTCCACTTGCCGGTCTTGGTGATGATCTGACCGGAGACCGTGGACGAGACGAACAGGCCGCCGATCATCGGGATGGTCATGACGCCCGACATGGTCGGGGACTTGTCCCGGGCCAGCTGGAAGTACTGGCTGAAGTAGACGGTGCCCGCGAACATCGCGATACCGACGAACAGCGAGGCCAGCGAGGCCAGCGTGATGGTGCGGTTCCTGAACAGGCGCAGCGGGATGATCGGCTCGCTGGCCTTCGACTCGACGAAGAGGAAGATCAGCGTCAGCACGATCGCGCCGCCGACCATGGCGCCGGTCTGCCAGGACATCCAGGAGTACTTGTCGTCCGCGAAGGTGACCCAGACGAGCAGCAGGCTCACGGCCGCGGTGACGAAGAAGGCGCCGGCCCAGTCGACCTTGACCTTCCGCTTGACGACGGGCAGGTGCAGCGTCTTCTGCAGCACGATCAGCGCGAGGATCGCGAAGGGCACGCCGACGTAGAGGCACCAGCGCCAGCCGAGCCAGCTGGTGTCCGTGATGACACCGCCGAGCAGCGGACCGCCGACGGTCGCGACGGCGAAGGTCGCGCCCAGGTAGCCGGAGTAGCGCCCGCGCTCACGCGGGGAGATCATCGCGGCCATGATGATCTGCGCCAGCGCGGCCAGACCGCCGGCGCCCAGGCCCTGGATGCCTCGCGCGGTGATCAGCATGCCGGGGTTCTGTGACAGACCGGCTATGACGGAGCCGATGACATAGACGATCAGGGCTATCTGGACCAGGGCCTTCTTGCTGACCAGGTCCGCGAGCTTGCCCCACAGGGGGGTGGAGGCGGTCATCGTCAGCAGCGAGGCCGTGACGACCCAGGTGTAGGCGCTCTGGCCGCCGCCGAGGTCCCCGATGATCTCGGGCAGGGCGTTGGTGACGATGGTCGAGGACAGGATGGCGCAGAACATGCCGAGCAGCAGCCCGGACAGCGCCTCCATGATCTGCCGGTGCGTCATCGGAGCGTCTCCGGTGGAGCCTCCCCCGTGCTTGGCATGAGCCCGCACACCGGCTGGTGTGGTCGTTGCCATGGACTTCCTTTGCTTACGTGGTGGTCGCGGGTGTACGGGTGGACTGTTCGTCCCCGGACGGTGCGGGTGGCCGGGGAGCGGGTCCCCGGCAGTCGTCGAAGCTGGCCCTGAGGCGGGCCATGAGCAGGGAGAGCTGGCCGACCTCGTCGTCGGACCAGTCGCTCAGCCGGTGGGCGAGCATCTGGCTCGTCCGCTCGCCGATGTCGTCGAGCCGGCCCTGACCCTCGGGCGTCAGGCGCAGGATGCGCGAGCGCTTGTCCGCGGGGTCGGGGGACCGTTCGATCCAGCCTCGCTCGGCGACGTGGGCGACGTGGCGGCTGGTCACCGACATGTCCACGGCGAGCAGCTCCGCGAGCTTGCTCATGCGCATGTCCCCGTGGCGGCCGAGCAGCGTCAGTACGGCGGCGGATCCGCTCGGGCAGTCGGACGGCAGCAGCCGGCCCATCTCCCGCTTCACGGCACCGAAGGCGCTGAACTGGCGGACCAGCTCCTCGTACTGAGCCTTCTCGGCCATACGCACCTCCCGTTTCGTTGCTTAGGGCAACCATAGGATCGGTTGGTTGCTACAGGCAAATAAAAACGGTCATCACGGCATAAAAAGTTGGCAAAGGCAAGTATTGCGATAGTAAACGTGCAGGTGGCGGGTGGTGGGCGGGCGGCCGGCGGGGGTGGCAGGCGCGTGGCGGGCGCGTGGGACGGGCGGGCGGCGGGTGTGCGGGAGCAGGCGGCGGGTGTGCGGGACGGGCGGGCGGCGGGTGTGCGAGACGTGTGCGGCGGGCGGGGTCAAAGGGTCTCGGGAGCCCCGCACTTGGGCCGCATCGGCGGATTCGCTAGTGTCTCGGCCCATGGCTAACAACCAGGGCCCCCAGGGCAATAACGACCCCGCAGGCAGCACCCAGATGTTCCGCGCGTTCGTCGACGACGCCCCCCAGGCCCGTCAGGCGGCTCCCGCCGCCTCCGCCGGGCCCCGCATCGGCCTGATCGTCGGCATCGTGGTCGCCGTGGTGATCGTCGCGGCCGTGGCCTGGCTGGCGCTGAAGTAGCACCGGTGCCGGAGAGGGACCCGGCGCCGCACGGACACGGCACACACGGCACATACGGCACACGACGTCGAACCGCCGCGGCACCCCCGAGGTGCCGCGGCGGTCGCCGGCCCGTCCCGCGCCGGACTCAGTCGGAGATGAGGCCCTCGCGCAGCTGCGCCAGGGTCCGGGTCAGCAGGCGGGAGACGTGCATCTGCGAGATGCCGACCTCCTCGCCGATCTGCGACTGGGTCATGTTGGCGAAGAAGCGCAGCATGATGATCCGCCGCTCCCGGGGCGGCAGCTTGGCCAGCAGCGGCTTCAGGGACTCGCGGTACTCCACGCCCTCCAGCGCCGTGTCCTCGTAGCCCAGGCGGTCCGCCAGGGAGCCCTCGCCGCCGTCGTCCTCCGGGGCCGGGGAGTCCAGCGAGGAGGCGGTGTAGGCGTTGCCGACCGCGAGGCCGTCCACGACGTCCTCCTCGGACACGCCCAGCACCGTGGCCAGCTCGCCGACCGTCGGGGAGCGGTCCAGCTTCTGGGAGAGCTCGTCGGTGGCCTTCGTCAGGGCCAGGCGCAGTTCCTGGAGCCGGCGCGGGACGCGCACCGACCACGAGGTGTCGCGGAAGAACCGCTTGATCTCGCCGACCACCGTCGGCATGGCGAACGTCGGGAACTCCACGCCCCGCTCGCAGTCGAAGCGGTCGATCGCCTTGATCAGGCCGATGGTGCCGACCTGGACGATGTCCTCCATCGGCTCGTTGCGGGAGCGGAAGCGGGCGGCGGCGTAGCGCACCAGCGGGAGGTTGAGCTCGATCAGGGTGTCCCGGACGTAGGCGCGTTCCGGACTGTCCTTGTCGAGGGCGGCGAGCCGCAGGAACAGGGAGCGGGACAGGGTGCGGGTGTCGATGGCCTCCGTGGCCGGAAGGGCCTGGGCCGGCACGGCGTCGAGGGTCGGTACGGCTTCGATGGCCTGTGCGTCATCGACGGGGCCGAGCGCCTCGAGCGTGTCGGGCGCGGTCTCGCTCTCGGCGAGCGTGAGCACCTTCGAGCTGCCCTGGTCTGCGGACATGCCACCCCCTTTGGGTCGCGGGACGGTCACGGCGCACGCTCCCACGCCGGGAACGCAGCCTCCACCTGAATACCGGAGCCGGAGCTCCGGCAAACGCGTCTCCGGCAGAATGTCACATGTCGGCAACGCGCTGTAGTGACATGTCGACATCCGAGACGCGAAAACCCCCTGGAAACAGAGGGTCTGACGGGCTTTCGGCTCGATTCCACCCGCAACGGCCCTGGTGAGCGATTCGCTCGCACCGGTGACATCTGGCTCGCGCATTCGATATGTGCGGAGGCCGTGTACGGAGACTACGTGTCGATCCGGTTCGCGGACCTCAATCGCTGGAAACTACGCGCCAGTAGCCGCGACACGTGCATCTGGGAGACGCCGAGTTCCGCACTGATCTGCGACTGGGTGAGGTTGCTGTAGTAGCGCAGCAGCAGAATGCGCTGTTCGCGTTCCGGGAGCTGGACGAGCAGGTGCCGGACCAGGTCGCGGTGCTCGACCCCGTCGAGGGCGGGGTCCTCGTAGCCGAGCCGGTCGAGCAGCCCGGGCAGCCCGTCGCCCTCCTGCGCGGCCTCCAGTGAGGTGGCGTGGTACGACCGTCCCGCCTCGATGCAGGACAGCACCTCCTCCTCGGTGATGCGCAGCCGCTCGGCGATCTCGGCGGTCGTGGGGGAGCGCCCGAAGGCGGTCGTCAGGTCCTCGGTCGCGCTGTTGACCTGCACCCACAGCTCGTGCAGCCGGCGCGGTACGTGCACCGTGCGGACGTTGTCGCGGAAGTACCGCTTGATCTCGCCGACGACGGTCGGCATCGCGAACGTCGGGAACTGCACGCCCCGCTCCGGGTCGAAGCGGTCGATGGCGTTGATGAGCCCGATGGTGCCGACCTGGACGACGTCCTCCATCGGCTCGTTGCGGGACCGGAAGCGGGCGGCGGCGTAGCGCACCAGTGGGAGGTTGGCCTCGATGAGCGTCGCTCGTACCCGGTCGTGCTCCGGTGTGCCCGGCGTGAGGCCCTTCAGCTCACCGAAGAGCACCTGGGTCAGGGCCCTGGTGTCGGCGCCCCGGCTGCGCTGCGGCGCGGCTTCCCGCTCGGGGGGGTCCTGGGGCTCCTGGAGCTGGGGGGCCGGTGTGGCCTGTGCGGGCTGTGTGACCGATGTGGCGTGTGCGGTCGGGGTGACGTCTGCGGCTTGGTCCTGTGCGGCCTGGGAGGCCTGTGCGGCTTGTGAGGCCTGCGGGGCCGGTGTGGCCTGTGTGGGCGGTGCGGGCGGTGCTTGAGGCGCAGTACTGGCCGGCACGGTCAACTCCACCTCGTGATCGGTCAACTCTTCCGTAACTCATCCGTCAAAAGCGGTCATAGCATCACAAGACATGTGCACTGTGTGCAAGCACCGCATAACCTCGTGTTGAGTGAACGCGGGAGTGGACGCGAAGCGGCCCCGCACCGTGCGCGGTGCGGGGCCGGAGCACTGCCGCCGGGCTAGAACTCGTAGTCGGCGATCACCCAGGTGGCGAACTCACGCCAGAGCGCGACGCCCTCCTGGTGCGCGGGGTGGTCGACGTAGCGCTTGAGGGCGTCGGTGTCGTCCACGGCCGAGTTGATGGCGAAGTCGTAGGCGATGGGCCGGTCGCTGATGTTCCAGGCGCACTCCCACAAACGCAGCTCCTCGATCCGGCCGCCGAGCGCCCGGAAGGCCTCGACACCCTTCACGACGCGCGGGTCGTCGCGGTCCACACCCTCGTTCAGCTTGAACAGCACCAGGTGGCGGATCATCACTCTCCTCCGTTGGCGGCCCAGGTCATGAAGTCGCCGACGGCTGCCGCCGCGTCGGAGATGCCCTGGAAACCGATCTGGACGTAGTCGGCGGCCTTCGCCGGATCCGTGATGATCACATAGAGCACGAAGACCACGAGCACATAGACGGCGATCTTCTTCGCGTTCACCGCCACTGCGGCCTCCCCTGCTGCCGGTTCCTCCAGGCCTTCTGCGCCGGCGGCGAGTGTAACCTTTCTGCGTTTCTCCCCTCGCGGGCCCTCAGGGACGCCCGGCCGGCAGCGCGATCGGAGCGATCCGCGGGGCCACCAGTTCGCGGTAGCAGGCCGTGCGCAGCGCCACCGACTCGTCCAGCCGGCCGGTGTTGAAGAAGATCTCCTCGTGCTCGAAGAGCGCCGGGTCGGCCACCACCTCCAGCTCCGGGTCGAAACTCAGCGGCATGATCGACCCGCTCACGCACCCCGTCAGCTGTTCGGCCACCTCCCGGACCGCGAAGGACGCCTCCTCGCCCGCGTACAGCGCGCTGAGCGCGGCCCGGTCCACCCGGCGGTCGCCGGGGACCACCGCGATCACGTACCGGCGCCGCTTGCGGCTCAGCGCCACCCTCATGACCAGGCTCTTCGCCGCCTGCTCCAGGCGGTGGCCGCGCAGGGTGCTGGCCAGGTCGGTGCGGCCCTGCGGCGGGTGGCTGAGGAGCCGGTAGTGGGCGCCGCCCTCGACGAGGAGGTCGAGCAGACGGGCGCGGCTGTCCACGGTCGCGGGCGTGGAGGACATGGCGATCCTTTCCTGACGGTGGAGCCGTCCGGCGGGACGGCTCCTTCGGGAGGACTGCGCGGTCGGCGGTGCTCAGCGGTCGCGGAGCTCCAGCGTGCAGCACTTGACGCTGCCGCCCGCCTTGAGCAGCTCGGTGAGCTCGACGCCGATGGGCTCGAAGCCGCGGGCGCGCAGTTGGGCCTGGAGGCCCTTGGCCGCGGTCGGCAGCAGTACGTGCCGGCCGTCGGAGAAGGCGTTGAGCCCGAACGCGGCGGCGTCCTCGGCGCTCGCGATCACGGCATCCGGGAACAGGGACCGCAGGGCGGCCCGGCTGCCCGGCGTGAAGGCCTCGGGGTAGTACATGATCTCGTCGTCGGACAGCACCGCGAGCGCCGTGTCCAGGTGGTAGTGCCTCGGGTTGACCAGCGTCAGCGAGGTGACGGGCAGCCCGAAGAACTCCTGCGCCTCGGCGTGCGCGCGGATGTCGGTGCGGAAACCGGTGCCGGCCAGGATCCGCCGGCCGACGGTGAGGAGGTCGCCCTCGCCCTCGTTGATGTGCTCCGGCCAGAGGAGTTCCTGGTAGCCGTGCTCCTCGAACCAGCGCAGGTACGCGGGGCCCTCGGCGGTGCGCTCGGCATGCCGGAACCGGGCACCGAAGACCTTGCCGTCGATGACGGTGGCCCCGTTGGCGGCGAAGACCATGTCGGGCAGGCCCTCGATCGGGCTGATCTCCTCGACACTGTGGCCGAGTTCCAGGTAGAGGTCCCGCACCCGCTCCCACTGACGCAGTGCGAGGGCGGTGTCGGTGCCGTGGGAGGGGTTCATCCACGGGTTGATCGAGTAGGTGACGTCGTAGTGCCGCGGGCGGCACATCAGCAGCCTGCGCCGGACGGCCGTCCGGACGGGCCGCGCGGCCGGGTCCGGGACGCGGTAGGTGGAACCGGTGGGCGAGATGGTGTCGGTGACCGGCACGGGTGCTCCTTGGGTGCTCATGGGTGGTGAGGGGCGGGCGGGCTCGGGGGTGGCGAGGAGGCGCGCCCGGCGGGCCGTGGGGGTGGACGGACGGCCGGGAGGGGCGGAGGGCGCGGCGGGCCGGTCGCGTACGGGAATCCCGCCGCGGGGCGCTCTTGCTAGGGGATGGGGGTCTGCTCGCGTACGGAGCCCTTGCCCGGTACGGAGCTTGTTTCCGGAGCTGAGACGTTGTCCGGTGCTGAGCCGTTGTCCGGTGCTGAGCCGTTGTCCGGTGTGGAGACGTTGTCCGGTGCTGAGCCGCTGACCGGTGCCGGGTCTGCGGTCTGTGCGGGGTCCTCGCCCGGTGCGGGGTCCCCGGCTGCGTGAGGAACCGCTTCCGCGTCCCCCTCCGTGGTGTCGCCCGCCGGTTCGTCCGACGGGCGCAGGCCGGCCAGGGCCATGGCGGCGGCGACCACGCCGAGCACTCCGCAGGCCACCCAGACGCCGTCGCCGTAGTGGGTCCACATCAGCATGCCGAGGGCCGGGCCGATGGCCGAGCCGAGGCCGAAGACCGCCTGGGAGGCGGCGATGTAGCGGCCGCGGACCTTCTCCCCGGCCTTCGCCGGGTGCGCCCACAGGGTCGGGCCGCTGACCATCAGGCCGCCGACGCTGACCGCGGTGCAGAGCAGGATCACCGCGGGCGCGCTGCCGGGCAGGCCGTACCCGGCGATGCCGAGGCAGTAGAAGAACGTGCCCACCGCCGCCGCCGTGCTCGCCCGCCACCGGCTGATCCGCGCGGTCACCGCCAGCTCGAAGCTGATCAGCAGCACCGAGGACAGGGTGAGCACCGTGCTGTAGAGGGCGGTGGAGCGGCCCGCGTCGTCCAGGTCGACCGGCAGCACCGCGAAGAACTGGGCGTAGACCAGCGCGCTGAGCAGCATGGAACCGAGGTAGAGCAGGAAGCGGTGGTCGCGGACCATCACCCCGTACGCCGATCGCTGCGCCTGACGGGAGGCGGCGTCGGCGCGCTCTTCCGGCGCCTTCGCCGCCGGGCGGGGCAGCAGGAACGCGGCGAGCACCGAGTACGCCAGGGCGGTCGCGCCGTCCACCCAGAACAGCAGGTTCCAGTCGATGTGGATGAGCGCGGCGGCGAGCAGCGGGCCGGCCGCGGCGCCGGTGTTCATGGCGATCCGCATCATCGAGAAGCCCATGACCCGGTACTCGTCCGGCATCAGCTCGCTCAGCAGCGCCGAGGCCGCCGGGCGGTAGGACTGCGTCATCAGGCCGAGCAGGACGACCAGGACGAGCAGGAACGGGTACCGCCCGGGTTCGGCCAGCCAGGGGATCAGGAAGACCAGGACGGCGGAACCGCCCATCGCGGTGACGATGGTGTTGCGGCTGCCGAGCCGGGAGGTCAGCTCCCCGCCGAGGACGGTGCCGAGCACCGCGCCGACCCCGTACGCGCCGAGCAGGAAGCCGGCCTTGTCGACGCCGTAGCCGCGGTGCGTCAGGTACAGCACCAGGAAGGTCTGGACGAAGGCGCCGAGCTGGTTGAGCAGCACGCCGCCGAGGAGGTACTGGACCGAGCGCGGTGTCGCGCGCAACGCGTCGAGGACGCCCGGGGTGGCGTCGGCCCTGGGTTTGGACGGACTCATGTGCGTCACCTTCGTTGGGGGGATGGGTAACGGGTCGGGAACCCGGTCGGGAGCCTGGTCAGGAACCGACGGCCTGGTCGAAGGAGAAGACACCCTCGGGGTCGTACTTCTGCTTGACCTGCACCAGACGGGCGTAGTTGGCGCCGTAGTACGCCTCGCGCCAGTCCGTCAGTTCCGGGTCGACGAAGTTCTGGTAGGCGGAGCCGGTGACGTGGGGGGCCATGGCGGCGTGCAGGCCGTTCAGCCAGTCGAGGTTCGCGGCGACGCGGTCGGGGCCGTCGTCATCGGTCCAGGAGGTGTCCATGGAGACCAGGAACAGCGTGTCCCGGTGGACGAACGCGGTGGCGTCGGGGGCCACGCGGTTGATGGCGCCGCCCCAGGAGAACAGGCCCGCCCCGCCGCCGTCCGGGTTGTGGCTGCCCGGCCAGCGCTCGACCCAGGACAGGAGGGTGTCGACGCCGTCGCCTCGGAGCGGTTCGCGGATGTAGTTGGAGCGCAGCGCGAACTGGTCGCCGGAGGTGGCGTGCACCATGTACTTGTTGGCCTCCCAGAACGTGCGCTCGGTGACGTCCCGGGTGGCCGGGGCGGCGGCGGACAGGACCGGGTCGAGAATCTCCAGGCAGGCGTCGGCCGGGCCGAAGAACTGCCCCTGCAGGGTGACTTCGGCGTTGTCACGGATCGCGCCGAGGCCGGTGCCGTGCGTCCACACGCCGAGGCGGGCCGCGAAGTCGTCCGGGGCCTGCCGCACCATGCGCTGGCCGGCGTCCAGGACGGCCGCCGCGTCCGCCCACTTCCAGGTCAGGCTGAAGGTGGTGACGTCCGGGACCGGATGGGCCTGGAAGGTCAGGGAGACGTTGATGCCGAAGTTGCCGCCGCCGCCGCCCTTGCAGGCCCAGAACAGGTCTGGGTTCTCCCGCTCGTTGCAGACGGCCAGGGTGCCGTCGGCGAGGACCACGGTGGTCTCCACCAGGGCGTCGGCGGTCAGGCCGTAGCGGCGGGCGGCGAACGCGGCACCGCCGCCGAGGGCGAGCCCCGCGACGCCGACGGTGGGGCTGGTGCCGGTGGAGAACACCATCTCGTGGGGCTGCATCGCGTCGTAGACGTGGCTGATCTTGGCGCCGCCGCCGGCCACGACCAGGCCGGTGGAGCCGTCGGCGCGGGTCTCGGTGAGCCGGCTGAGGTCGATGACCAGGCCGTCGCCGACGGAGTAGCCGGCGAAGCTGTGACCGCCGTTGCGGGCGACGACCGGGACGCCCTCCTCGCGGGCCCAGAGCAGGGCCCGCCGGACGTCCGCGGTGTGCGCCGCGGTGAGCACGGCCGCCGGGGCGCGGTCGCGGTAGCGGGTGTTGAAGAGCTTGGAGCCGACGCGGAAGCCGGCGCTGCCGGGCAGGAACACGCGCCCGTCGACCGCGCGGGCCAGTGCGGCGTAGTCGACGCCGTCCACGGTCACCGCACCTCTTCCAGGTACGAGACGCCGCTGTCGGCGTGGGCGCCGTAGCGCTCCCAGCGCTCGTGCAGCCGTATCCGGCCGTCGGCGAGGAGCTCCGGGGTGTTCACGCTGTGGCCGGAGACCACCCGGCCGTCGCCGAGGACCATGCTGTACGAGAAGCTGATCACCCCGTCCGTGTCACGGGTGCCCGCGAGGGAGCCGCGCCTGACGTCGCCGCCGGCGAACTCGGCCCAGACCAGGTCGTCCTGCTGCCGGTACAGCGCGGCGGGGGCGTCGTCGGCCGGATCGGCGAGGACCTTCCGGAATCGTTTGCCGTCGTAATTGATCACACCGGTCATGGAAGCGTCGGGGCGGGTTGTCCGAAAGGACCCGGCCGGACGGCCAATCAACCGGGCGCGGCGGCCTGCGGTTCTTCCCCCGCGGACCGCGCCGGCGCCGGACACGGACGCCGGCCGGCGGTGTCGGCCACGGCCGGCTCCGTCCGGTTCCGCACCGCCGTCCTGCCGTCCTGCCGTCCTGCCGTCTCGCTGTCTCGCCGTCCTGCCGCCGCGCCGTTTCGCCGAGCTGTCGTCCCGCCGAGCCGTCGGCCGCAGTCGGCGCCGGACACGACCACCGCCCGGCGGTGTCGGCCACGGCCGGCTGTCCGGTTCCGCACCGCCGTCCGGGGCGTGGTGCTGGTGGGGAAGGGGCGGGTCCTGCGCCCGTCCCGTCCCGCCCGTCCCGTTGATTGTCCGTTCCGGACAGGCCTTTCGGGCAACCCCCGAGCCCCGTGGAATCGAACTGTCATCGGGCCACCGGAACTCAGGAGGCGAACAACGCGTGGACGACAACGACGCCAGGGACGGCGTGATCCTGCTCATCGGCTGCGGTTTGCGGACGTACCGCGAGTATCTGCTGGCCGGTGCCGCGCGGACCCGCCCGGTGTGGCTCTTCACGCCCGCCGAGCCGGACTGGCAGGAGCCGTACCTGACCGGGCACACGGTGGTGGACGTCATGGACCGCGAGGCCGTGCTGGCGGCGGCGCGGGAGCTGGCCGGGCGCGTCACCGTGCGCGGAGTGCTCAGCTGGGACGAGACCCTGATCGTGACGACCGCGCACGTCGCCGAGGCGCTCGGCCTGCCCGGTGCGGGCGTGGACGGGGTGGAGGGCTGCCGGGACAAGTTCCGCAGCCGCCGGCTGCTCGCCGAGGCGGGGGTGGACCAGCCCCGGTACGCCTGGGCGGACACCGCCGAGGAGGCCCTCGCCGCGGCGGAGGAGATCGGCTACCCGGTGGTGATCAAGCCGCGCGGCATGGGCGCCAGCATCGGCGTCGTGTTCGCCGCCGACGCCGGTGAAGTGGTCGAGGCGTTCCGGACCGCCGACGAGGCCAGCCGGATCGGCGCGGTCTCCTACCGGGGCGGCGCGCTGGTCGAGGAGTTCCTGGACGGTCCCGAGATCAGCGTCGACGCGGCCGTCGTGGCCGGCGAGTACCACCCGATGTTCGTGGCCCGCAAGCAGGTCGGCCACCACCCGTACTTCGAGGAGACCGGCCACCACGTCGACGCCGCCGACCCGTTGCGCACCGACTCCGGACTGCTGGGGATGCTGCGTGCCGCGCACCGCGCCATCGGCTACGGCCACGGTGTCACCCACACCGAGGTCAAGCTCACCGCCCGCGGCCCGGTCATCGTCGAGATCAACGGGCGGCTCGGCGGCGACCTCATCCCGCGCATCGGCCAGCTGGCCACCGGCATCGACCCGGCCCGCGCCGCCGTCCTCGCCGCCTGCGGCGAGCTTTCCGGCCTCACCGACACCGTCCACCGCACCGTCGGCATCCGCTTCGGCTACCCGCCCGAGGACTGCACCGTCCGCTCGGTCACCCCGCCGGCCCACGCCGAGGGGCTGCTCGGCGCCGTGGCGATCGCCGAGCCCGGCACCGAGCTGCGGCTGCCGCCGAACGGCTACATCGCCCGCCACACGTACGTCATCTGCGAGGGCGCCGACCCGGCACAGACCGCGGCCCGGCTCGACGCGGCGACCGCCCTCGTCGTCCTCGACCACGAGCCGCTGAACGTGCCCGTACCGGCCTGACCGGGCGCGGCGACGCACTCCGCGACCGGCCCGGCCGGGCGCGGCGACGCGCTCGCGCCCGGTCCCGGACCGTACCGTGTCCCACTTTCTCTGGAGTACTTCCATGGCACACCGCACCGTCGAACTGCTCGCCGTCGGCGCCGGCCCGGCGAACCTCGCCCTCGCGGTCGCGCTCGAGGAGCTGGCCCCCGAGCTCGCGGGCCGCACCCTCGTCGTCGAGCGCGAGGAGAACGTCGTATGGCAGCGGGGCATGCTCCTGCCCGACGCCCTGAGCCAGGTGTCCTTCCTCAAGGACCTGGTCACGATGCGCAACCCGCGCAGCGAGTTCTCGTTCCTCAACTTCCTGCACAGTCGCGGCCGGCTCGACGCCTTCGTCAACCTGGGCAGCTTCGTGCCGTACCGCAGCGAGATATCCGAGTACCTCCAGTGGGTCGCGGACTCGCTGGAGCGGGTGCGCGTCGAGTACGGCGGCGGGGTCACCGACCTCACCCCGGTGCACGGCCCCGACGGCGAGGTCACCGGCTGGACGGCAGGGCTCGCGAACGGCGACACCGTCGGCTGCCGCTACCTGGTGATCGGCGCCGGCCGTGAGGCGCACGTACCGGAGGTCTTCCAGGGGCTGCCGGCCGAGCGGGTCATCCACTCCACCGAGTACACCCGGCGCATCGCGGAGCTGGACGCGGACCGGCCGCTGCGGGTCGCCGTCGTCGGCGGGGCGCAGAGCGCGGCCGAGCTGTTCGGCGCGGCCCTGCGGGACCTGCCCGACTGCCGGCCCACCATGATCATGCGCTCCATCGGGCTCAACGGCTACGAGAGCAGCAAGTTCACCAACGAGCTGTTCTACTCGTCCTTCGTCGACGACTTCTACGAGGCCACGCCCGAGGCCCGCCGCCAGCTCCTCGCGGAGATGCACCGCGCCAACTACGGCGGACTCGCACCGGCCACCCTGGACGGGCTGTACCGGCAGTTCTACCAGGACCGCCGGCACGGCACCGACCGGCTCGACATGATCACCATGGCCGACGTCACCGGCACCGCAACGGACGGCGACGACATCGTCCTCACGCTCGCCGACCGCCGCACGGGCACCACCCGGGAGCTGCGGACCGACCTGGTCCTGCTCGGCACCGGGTTCGAGCGCCGGATGCCCCGCATGGTCCGCGACCTCGGCGACGCGCTCGGCCTGGACAGCATCGACGTCACCCGCCGCTACCGCGTGGAGCTGGGCCGCCCGAGCACCGGCGCCCTCTACCTCCAGGGGGTCAACGAGGCGACGCACGGCATCGCCGACTCCCTGCTCAGCGTCCTGTCCGCCCGCTCGGCGGAGATCACCGAGGACATCCTCAAGCACCGCGCCGACCACCCGGCCGACGACGGCGCGGACGACCGCGAACCGGCCCTGGCCGCCGCGTGAGCGTTCCGCGGACCGGCCCTGGCCGCCGCGTGAGCGTTCCGCGGACCGGCCCCGGCCGCCGCGTGACCGACCCGCGCCCTACAGCGTGACCCGCCCCGTGATCCGACCCGCGCAGAGAGACGACACGTCACCCATGTTCCTCAAGCACCTCGACCGCTCCCACCTCACCCACGAGAACGGCCTCGACGCCCAGCGCCTGCTGCCCTGGCCCCAGCTGAACGCCCCCTTCGAGGGCTCCTGGTGCGTGATCCGCCCCGGCACCGCGTCCACCGCCCACGCCCACCACGAGTACGAGATCTTCATCGCCCTGCGCGGCGAGGCGTTCCTGGAGTCCGAGGGCGAGCGCGTCCCGTTCAACGCCGGGGACATCGTGCACTTCCCGCCGCACCGCGAACACCGCGTCGTCAACGAGTCCGACGCCGACTTCGAGATGTACAGCGTCTGGTGGGACGCCGACATGGCCGAGCGCTTCACCGCCCGGCACACCGAGGGGGTCCACGCATGAGCCAGGTGACGGACCAGCGCCGTACGGTCATCATCGGACCGCCCCCCACGCCCAACGGCGACCTGCACGTGGGCCACATCGCCGGCCCCTACATGGCCGCCGACGTGCACGCCCGCTACCTGCGGGCGACCGGGCAGCCGGTGCTGTACACGACGGGCACCGACGACAGTCAGACCTACGTCGTCTCCAGCGCCGCGAAGCTGGGCACCACGCCCGAGGCGCTGGCCGACCAGTCCTGGCACGACATCCGCCGGACCCTGGAGCTGATGGGCGTCTCCGTCGACGGCTTCGCCCCGTTCGACGACGGGTACCGGGCGATGGCGCTCGACTTCCTCACCCGCCTCCACGAGGCCGGCCGGTTCCGGCTGCGCACGGTGCGGCTGCCGTACGTCGAGGCCACCGGCGAGTTCCTGATGGAGGGCCTGGTCAGCGGCGGCTGCCCGGTCTGCCTGGCCGTCAGCCGGGGCGGCCTGTGCGAGGGCTGCGGGCACCCGAACAACTTCACCGAGCTGACCGACCCGCGCTCCACGGTCGACCCGGCGGCCGAGGTCACCTACCGCGAGGCCGAGATCCTGGTGCTGCCGCTCGAGGAGTACCGCGAGCAGCTCACCGCCTTCCACGAGGCCAAGCAGTCCACCTGGCGCCCGCACATCGTGCAGCTGATGCGCGAGCTGCTGGCCCGCCCGCTGCCCGACTTCCCCATCACCTACCCGACGGGCTGGGGCATCCCCGCCCCGTTCCCGGAGACACCCGGCCAGGTCATCAACGCCTGGGCCGAGGGCATGCCGGCCTCCATGTACTGCACGGCCGTCGCCCAGCGCGCCCACGGCGAGAACCCCGCCCGCGACGACGAGCTGTGGCTCGCGGAGCACGACATCCGGCTGGTGTACTTCCTCGGCTTCGACAACGCCTACTTCTGGGGCCTGACCCACCTGGCGCTGCTGCTCGCGCACGACGGCCGGTACGTCGTCCCGGACGCCATCGTCTGCAACGAGTTCTACGAGCTGGAGAACGAGAAGTTCTCCACCAGCAAGGGCCACGTGGTGTGGACCCGCGACCTGGTCCGCGAGGTCCCGCGCGACCTGGCCCGCTTCCACCTCGCCCTGACCGCGCCCGAGCACGCCCGGACCAACTTCTCCCGGGCCGCCCTGGAGAAGATCACCGGCGAGCGCCTGGTCGAGCCGTGGAACCGGCTGGGCGAACGGCTCGGCAAGGCGGTCGCCGAGCTGGGCCTCCAGGGGCAGGAACTGCCGGTGTCCGAGGCGGCGAACGCCCGCCGGGCGGCGATGGCCGAGCGGTTCGCGGCCGGCTACCGGCTGACCGGGTACAGCCTCAGCCGCACCGCCGACCTGATCCCGCTGCACATCGAGCGCCTCCTGGGCCGGGCCGAGGAACTCGCGGCCGGTCCCCTGGCGGCGGACCAGGAGAGCCGGCAGGCGTCCGCCGCCGCGCTCGGCGACCTGTTCGCGGAGGTGCGCACCCTGCTGGCGGCGGCCTCCCCGATCCTGATCGACCTCGCCGAACGGGCGCGGGTGGAGGGCGGCTTCGACGGCACGTTCGCCCTCGCCCCGGCCGAGCGGACGACGACACCGTTCACCGTCCCGCCGCTCGCGGTCGCCGCCGCGGACAGCTGACCGCCGTAACCCCGCCAGCCACAAGGCCAGAAAGTCAGAGAGGGAGGTGCCCGATGCGTGTGACCCTGGTGGGCGGTGGCGTGATCGCTCTGCTGACCGCCGTGGAGTGCGCCCTGGGCGGACACCGGGTCACGGTCGTCGACCAGGGGCCGATCCCGTACCGCCGGGCCACCTCCTTCGACCAGCACCGGATCATCCGGGCCCTGCACCCGGCCGATCCGCCCGCCACCGCCGCCGGACTGCGGTCCCACCACCGCTGGCTGGAGCTGGAGGAGCTGCTCGCCGCCCGCTTCTACGAGCGGGTCGGCGCGCTCACCGTGCTCCCGCCGGCCGAGGCGGACGCGGGCACGCTGCTCCTCACCGGCGCCGGCGGCCACGCCCGCAGCCTGACGGCGGGCGCGCTCGCCGACCGCTACCCGCACCTGCGTCTCGGCGACGCCCTCGGCGCCGTACTGGAGGACGAGGCCGGGGTCCTGCTCGCCGACCGGGTGCTCGCCGCCTGCGTCGCCTGGCTGCGCTGGCAGCCCGGCGTCGACCTGATCGAGTACTGCCCGGCCGTCGCGGTGGACGGCGACCGCGCCCGGGTCCGCCTGGCGGACGGGCGGGTGCTCGACGCCGACGGCGTCCTGGTGGCCGTCGGCCCCTGGTCGCGGTCGCTGCTGCCGGAGCGGGTGGCGAAGTCCCTCACCCTGCACCGCCAGTCGCTGCTGTACTGCCGGGTGCCGAAGGCGCAGGCCGAGGCCTGGGCGGCCACCCCGGCCGTGCCCGCCCTCGGTACCCGGCACGGCGCCTGGCTGATCCCGCCGGTGGCCGGCACCGCGCTCAAGCTGAGCTCGGCCGCCGTCTGCCGGGACGCCGACGACCTCACCGACCACGCCACACCCGAGGAGCGGCGGCAGCAGCTGGCGGCCGAGTTCGGCGATCTGCTGCCGGGGTTCTCACCGGCCTGGGTGCGGGACAGCCGGGACTGCTACTACCTGTCGTACGCCGAGACCGGCGGCCCGCTGGTGGTCGCCCTCGGCGGTACCGGACACGCGTACGCGGCCTGCGGCGGTACGTCCTTCAAGTTCGCGCCACTGATCGCCCGCACCCTCGCCGACCGGATCCTCGGCCGGGCCCCCGAGGCCACCGGCCTGACCGCCCTGGACACCGCGCCCCTGGACGCCACGCCCTGACCCCTCCGCTCCTTGCGTCCGCCCGCCCACTCCTCCCCGCCCGTCCCTCCCGCCGGGAGGCATCCGAGAGGAACGAACGCCGTGAAACTGCTGGCGATCGAAGCCCGACAGAACGCCACCTACTACGTCACCCGCTACGAGCAGGTCACCGCCCTCGGCGCCGACCTGTACGTCCTCAACGGCGAGGGCACCGAGGACTTCTGGCCGGCCGGCCGCTACCGCGTCGCCGGTTCCCGCGCCGTCGGGGACCTGATCGCCGCCGCCAAGGAGTGGCACGCCGAGGAGCGCTTCGAGGGCGTCATCACCTTCTCCGAGTCCGCGGTGCTCGCGGTCGCCGCCGTCGCCGAGGCCCTCGGCCTGCCCGGCATCGGCGTCGAGGCCGCCCGCGCCAGCCGCAACAAGCTGCTGATGCGCCAGGCGCACGAGCGTGGCGGCGCCGCCCACCCGTCCTTCCGGTTCGTCACCGACGAGGCCGAGGCGCTCGCCGCCGCCGAGGAGTTCGGCTACCCGGTCATCGTCAAGCCGACCCTGGGCGCCGCCTCCAACTACGTCTTCCGCGCCGACGACGAGCACGAACTGCGCGAACGCCACGCCCAGGCCGCCCAGGGACTGACCGAGCTGTCCTGGTACGCCATGGAGGCCGACGGCCTGGACCTCGGCCCGCACGGGCTGCTGGTCGAGTCCTTCCTCGACGGCGACGAGTTCCTCATCGAGGCGCTCGTCTGGGACGACGAGGTCTTCCTCGGCTCGATCGTCGACCGGGTCACAGCCGAGGGCGACACCTTCGACGACGACGTCCACCACGCGCCGACCGCGCTCACCGAGGAGCGGATCGCGGCCGTGCACGAGGTCGTCGCGGCGGGCGCCCGCGCCCAGGGCCTGACCCGCAGCGTGCTGCACGCCGAGGTCCGCTTCCACGAGGACCGCCCGCACCTGGTGGAGATCGCCGTCCGCCCCGGCGGTGGCGGCCTGGACCACATGGCCCGCGTGTCCGCCGGGTACGACCCGATCGCCGCCGTCGTCGACGTGGCGCGCGGCGTCCGCCCGCAGGCCGGCCCCTACCGGCCCACCGGGGTGCACACGGCCGCCCTGTGCCTGCTGCCCCCGTCCTCCGGCCGTGTCGAGCGCGTCCACGTGCCCGACGGCACCGCCGACCGCGACGACGTGTTCTTCCTCAAGGTCACCGCCCGCCCCGGCGACCTGGTCCGCCGCCCGCCCGAGGGCAACAGCATCCTCGGCTTCCTCGGCGTGACCGGCACGTCGTTCGAGGACGCCATGACCACCGCCGAGCACCTGGCCGCCCAGGTCCGTGCCGACCTGACCACCCCGGACGCCTGAACCGCCGACGCGGTCGACCACCGACGCCTGAACCGCCCGTGAAGGAGACAGACATGACCGAGCGCCCTGTGATCATGGTGGGCTTCGTCGCCGTAGCCGTGGACTCGCTCGCCGAGTTCCAGCCCGAGGGATCACTGATCGTCATCGACGAACCCGACGTGGTGCGCAAGCGCGACCTCGCCGCGAAGACCGGCGAGGCCGCCGTCGTGCGCGAGCTGATCCCCTGGGAGTACCGGCTCGAGGGCGCCGCCGACGCCTTCTACAACGCGCACCCCGACCTCGACCCGGCCGCCGTCGCCCCGCTCCAGGAGTACGCCACCCCGTTCGCGGCCCGCCTCGCCGAGCGCTACGGCCTGCCCACCGGCGGCTACGGCGCCCTGCGCGTCCTGCGCGACAAGGCCATGCTGCGCCGGGTCAGCCGGGCCGCCGGCATCCTCAACCCCGAGTTCGCCGAGGTCGAGGGCCCCGACGAGGTCCGCGCCTTCATGGCCGGGCACCCCGGCCCGGTCGTGCTGAAGCCGGCCAACCGCCAGGCCGCCCTCGGCACCCGCGTCCTCGACTCCGCCGACGAGATCGACGAGGCGTGGGCCGAGACCACCGCCATGGACGAGGGCGTGATGGAGACCGACCGCGGCTTCGAGCTGCAGATGCTGGTCGAACGGTGCGTCCAGGGACCTGAGTTCAGTGTGGAGCTCCTCGTGGAGCGGGGACGCGTGCTCTTCGGCAACGTCACCGGCAAGGACCTCTACCCCGGCGGCCGGCCGATCGAGCTCGGCCATCTGGTGCCCGCGGACATTCCGGCGGACCTGGACGCGCTGCTGCGCGCCGAGACCGAGCGGGTGCTGAAGGCGGTCGGGTTCGGCACGGGCGTCGTGCACTGCGAGTGGATCGTGGAGGACGGCCGCCCCTACCTCGTGGAGTGCGCGGGCCGCTTCCCCGGCGACGGCATCGTCGACCTGATCGACCGGGCGTACGGTACCGACCTGGTGCGCGCCTACTGGGCGCTGATGAAGGACGAGCCCCTCCCCGCCCCGCTGCCCGAGCGGGCCACCGGTGCCGCCGCCGTCCGCTTCCTGCACGCCGGCTCCGGCGTCGTGGAGTCGGTCACCGGGGTGGAGGAGGCCCTCGCACTGCCGGGCGTCGCGCTGTGCTCGGTGACCGTGGAGCCGGGCGCCGAGGTGGGCGAACTGCGCAGCTCCTGGGACCGCATCGGATCGGCCGTCACCGAGGCCGCCACCGGCGCGGAGGCGCTCGCCACCGCCGTACGCGCCCTCGACACCGTCGACGTCAAGATCCGCCCGGCGCAGGGCTGACCCGCGTACACCGGACACGGCCCGCGTACGCGGCACGACGCGGCACGACGCGGCACGACGCGACGCGACACGACACGACACGACACGACAAGAAGAAACCGGAGGGACGACGCGTGACCGCTCTCGAGGACGTGCGGCGCCTGGCACTCGCGCTGCCGCGCACCGAGGAGCACCTGATCCGGGACCGGGTGAAGTTCCGCATCGGCCGGATCGTCTACCTCGCGCTGTCCCGCGACGAGACCACCCTGGGCTTCGCCTTCCCCAAGGAGGAGCGCGCGGCGCTGGTGGCGTCGGACCCGGTGAAGTTCTCCCTGCCCCGCACCTCGGACCTGCGGTACGACTGGGCCCAGGCCTCCCTCGCCGCCCTGGACCTGCCCGAGCTGACGGAGCTGGTCACCGAGGCGTGGCGCATGTGCGTCCCCGCGCGGCTCGCCCGCGCCCACCTCGGCCCCGACCCCGAGCCGCCCGTGCCGCCGGCCCCGCCGCTCGCGCGGCTGCGGGCCTCCGCCGAGGTGTTCGCCGCCTACCGGGGAGTCGACCGCGCCTGGCTCCGGCTGCGCGAGCTGACCGCTACGGGACCGGGGCAGGGGCCGGGAGCGGCACACGAATCGGGACCGGGACAGGGGCCGGGAGCGGCACACGAATCGGGACCGGGACATGAACCGGACCCGGTCCCGGACACCGGCCCGGACCTCACCCGTCCCGCCCACCGCACGGCCCTGCACCGCTGGCTCAACGCCTGGGGGTGCCGGCTGCCCTACCCGCGCGAGGGCGACCCGGACCTGCTGGGCGACGGCCTCGCCGCCTGGTCCGCGCGGCACCCCCTGCCCGGCACCCCGCTGCACGGCCTGACCGACAGCGCCATCGACGCCATCGGCGCCGCGTACGCGGAACTCGCGGCGCTGCCGGTCAAGGCCCCGCCCCGGCCCCGCACCCTGGGCCCGACGGCCGCGGCCAAGGCCCTGTACGCGCTGCGTCCGCACACCGTGATGCCGTGGGACGCGGCCATCGCCACCGAGCTGTACGGCGCCCGGGACGCCGCCGCCTTCGCCCGCCACCTGCGCACCGGCCGGGCCTGGGCACGGGCCGCCCTCGCCGAGAGCGGCCTGGCCCACGACGCGCTGGCCGCCGAACTCGGCCGCCCGGCCGTCACCCTGCCGAAGGTCCTCGACGAACACCTGTACGTGACCATCACCCGGGGTGCGGCCCCGTGACCGTGTGCCCGGGTCGTCCGAATACCGACCCCCGCCCCCACTCGCGTGTGACGATCGCTCATCGTCGCCCGTAGCCCGAAAGGCAAGGAAGAACATGCCAGTTGACCAGAACACCAAGGACAAGGCCCAGCGGCTGCGCGCCCTCGGCACGGACTCCGTCCTCGTGCTGCCCAACGCCTGGGACGCGGGCAGCGCGGCCGTGATCGCCGCCGCCGGCGCCCAGGCCATCGCCACCACCAGCGGCGGTGTCGCCTGGTCCCTGGGCCGCGGCGACGGCGAGCAGGCGAGCCGCGACGAGATGCTCGCCGCCGCCGCGCGCATCGTCGCCGCCGTGGACGTACCGGTGACGGTGGACGTCGAGGGCGGTTACGGCGCGGACCCGGCCGAGGTGGCGAAGACGGTCGCCGCGGTGGTCGCCGCCGGAGCGGTCGGCATCAACCTGGAGGACTCCCGGGCCGCCGGCGGCCCGCTGTTCACCCCCGAGGAGCAGGCGGCGCGGATCGCGGCGGCACGCCGGGCGGCGACCGAGGCCGGACTGCCCGAGCTGCTGATCAACGCCCGTACGGACGTGTACCTGTTCGGCATCGGTGAGGAGTCCGGCCGCCCGGCGGACGTACTGGCCCGGGCCACCGCCTACGCCGAGGCGGGCGCCGACGGCCTCTTCGTGCCCGGCCTGCTCGACCTGGCCGCCCTGGGCGAGCTGTGCTCCCGCTCCCCGCTGCCGGTCAACGCCATGGCCGGCCCCGGAGGGCCCGGCGTGGCCGAGCTGTCCAAGGCCGGGGTGCGCCGCGTCAGCGTCGGCACCGGCGTGGCCCAGGCCGCGTACACGGCGGCCCGCCGCGCCACGCAGGAACTGCTCGGCACCGGCACGTACGGGGAACTGGACGGCTCGCTCGACTTCTTCCAGATGAACGGCCTGTTCAGCGGCTGAGCGGACCCCCGGCCCGCACCGGGCGAGGGCCCGCTGCGGGCTGGGCCGGGCGGACGCTCAGCGCCGCCCCGCCCAGCGCGTGACCACCTGGCCCAGCACGTCCAGCGGCAGCGACCCCTGGCCGAGCACCAGGTCGTGGAAGGCACGGATGTCGAAGGCCGGTCCCAGCTGCTGGGCGGCGCCGGTCCGCAGTCGCTGGATCTCCAGCCGGCCGGTCATGTACGACAGCGCCTGGCCGGGCCACTCGATGTAGCGGTCGGTCTCGTTGCCGATCTCGACCTCGGCGAGGACGGTGTGCTCGCGCAGGAACGCCACCGCCCGCTCACGCGGCCAGCCGAAGTGGTGCAGCCCGGTGTCGACCACCAGCCGGGCTGCCCGCAGCGAGTCCATCGCGAGCATGCCGAGCCGCGCCAGCGGCCCCGAGTACAGGCCCATCTCGTCGGCGAGCCGCTCCGCGTACAGCCCCCAGCCCTCGATGTAGGCGTTGATCCAGGCGATCCGGCGCAGGCGCGGCAGTCCGGTCAGCTCCTGGGCGAGGGACAGCTGGACGTGGTGGCCGGGCACGGCCTCGTGGAAGGCGGTGGCCTCGGCGAGCACCCGGGAACGCTCCGTCACCCGCTCGGTGTTGGCGTGGTACGTCCCCGGCCGGGAGCCGTCCGGCGCGGCCGGCATGTACCAGGCCTGGGGCGCCCCCGGCACCTCGCTGCCGACCAGGACACAGGGCCGAGCGGGCAGCCGGCCGAAGCGCCGGGGCGCTGCGAGCTCCGCCCGTCCGACGGCCGTTCGGGCGGCCGTGAGCATCTCCCGCGCGCTGCCCCACCGCAGCCGGGCGTCGCCGCGCAGCCGTTCCCGCACCTCCTGCGCGCCCGGTGTCCCGCCGAAGGCCTGGGCGCCGGTGCGCGCGTACTCCTCGTCGAGGTGGGCGAGCAGCTCCACGCCGGTGTCGTGCAGCTCCTTCGGGGAGTTGCCGGTGGTGGTGTGGACACGGGCGAGGGTGGCGTAGTTCTCCTCGCCGTCCGGCAGATGGCACAGCCCAGGCCGCTCCTGGGGGCGGCCCGCGGGGGCCAGTTCGGTGTGCAGTACGTCCCGGTAGGCGGCGAACGCCGGACGCACCTGTTCGTCGATCAGCCGGTCCCGCTCGGCGTGGTGCCGGGCCGTGAGGGGCACGGCCCGCAGCGGGTCACCGGCCGGGTCGGCGAGGTACGCGTCCAGCCGGGCGACGGCGGTCCGGACCCGCTCGGCCACCGGCAGCCGCCCGGCACCCAGCCCGGCGCGGTGCCGCTCGGCCGCCGCGGCCAGATACGCGGGTACGGCCGCCAGCCGTTCCAGATGGCCCGCCTCCTGCTCCGGCCCCGTCGGCCGCACCTCGGGCAGGGAACCGAGCAGGCGGCCGATCGGCGAGGTCTGGTAGTCGGCGACCGTGTGCTCGACGAGCCGTACCGACAGCCGGTCGGCGACCGCCCGCGCCTGCTGCGCCACCACGGCCCGGGTCACCTCCTCGGCGGCGTCCGCGGCCGGCACGGCACCCGCACGCCCGGCCACCTCCGCCGCCCGCGCCCGCAACGCCTCCTGCGCCTCCCACGCCGGATCCCCGAGCCGCCCGACGCCCTCCGGGCACCCTTCGAAGGCGTCGTCCAGCGGATCCTCCGCGACGATGATCCCGACGGCCTCCTCGGCGAGGGCGGCGACGGGGGTCGGGGTGTGGGCGGGGGTGGCGAGAGTCGGGGCGGTCATGCGGGGCCTCCTGCGATCGTGGGTCGGGACGGGTCGGGACGGGTCGGGTCGGGCGTCGGTGGTGCGGGGCCGCGCCGGGGGATGCGGGTCCGGTGCCGGTCCGGTTCGCGCCCGGTCCGGCGCGGGTCCGGCGCGGGTCCGGTGCGGGTTCGCCGGTACCGGAGGGCGCCGCCGGCCGGGTGCGGCGGTACGGGTGGTCCCGGCGGTGCGGGCGGCCCGGGCGTGCGGGCCGCCCGAGAGGAGTGCCGTCGTGTGCGCTCCGGGCCGCGCGGCCCGTCCCTGCGGCCTTGGGCACCGGAGCCCCGGGCCCCCTCCTCGGGCCGAGGGCGGGGCCCGCTTCAGGGCGTGGGGACCGCGCGACGGCTCCTGGCCGGGGCGGACACGGGCTCCGTCAGGTCCGTCCAGAGGTCCGTGGTGGGGTCCGCGGGGATCGGCCGGGACAGCACGTACTGCCGGACCAGTCGCGGCATCCCGTACTGCCCGGGCACGTCGGTCCGTTCCAGCAGACCGGCGTCGACCAGGCGCTCCAGGAGGTCCTCGACGGGTTCCGCCGGGTGGTCCAGGACGCGGGCGAGGGCGGTGGCCGTCCCGAGGGCCGGTGCGGTCGCCGCGAAGCGGTACAGGGCGAGCCGGGCCCACGGGCCGAGGGCGCGGCAGGCGTCGTCGTGGCGCCCGGTCAGGGACTCGTCACCCACGCGCAGCCTGGCGGACAGGCCGTCACCGGCGGTCAGTTCGGCGACCGCCTCGCCGAGATGGGCCTCCGGACGCGCGGCCAGTCGCCGGCCGGCGAGGGTGAGGGCGAGCGGCAGATCGCCGCAGGCCTCGGCGAGCAGCAGCCCGGCCCGGGGAGCGGCGGCCAGCCGGTCCGTGCCGAGGAGTGAGCCGAGCAGCTCCATCGACTCGTCCCGGTCGAGGACGGGCAGCTCCAGCCGCCGTACCCCGTCCAGGCCCAGCAGCCGGGACCGGGCGGTGAGGACGAGCCGGCTGTGCGCGGCGGCGAAGAGCAGCTCACGCACCTGGCGCTCGTGGCGCACGCCGTCGAGGACCACCAGCAGCCGCCGGTCGCTCAGCACCGAGCGGTACAGCCCGACGCGCTGCGCGGGGTCGTCCGGGATGTGCTCCGGCGCGATGCCCAGCGACCGCAGCACCCCGCCCGCGATGCCCGGCGCGTCCTTGCGTCCGTCGGCGTCCGGGTCGAGCCGGACGTACAGCTGCCCGTCCGGCAGGTCCGCCGCCAGCTCGTGGGCCAGCCGCAGGGCCAGCGCGGACTTGCCGGCACCGGTCAGGCCGTGGATCAGCAGCGGCGGGACGGCGAGCCCGTCGTCCCGGCCCGTCAGCGCCCGCGCCTCGCGCAGCTGCCGGCTGCGGCCGACCAGCGGGCGCGGCTGTGACGGCAGTTGGGCCGGTACCGGTGGCAGTGCCCGCACGGCGGCGGCCCGCAGCCGCGTCTCGTCCGTCTGCCGCACGGCCTGCGTGGCGGGCCCGGCCGCCCCGCCCGCCTCCCGCGCCGCCTCGCGCCACCGCCGTTCCCAGGTCGCCCGGTCCCCGCCACAGGCCTCGGCGAAGGCGAGCGCCACCTGGAGGGACGGCAGCCGGTGCCCGGCCGCCGCGTCCGAGAGCACCGAGGCGGAGAACAGGGCCCGGTGCGCCAGCTCGCGATAACTGGGGGAGCCCGCCGTACCCCGGAGCCGACGCAGCTCCCGGGCGAAGGCGGTGGCCGGGCCGGCGTCCTGTGCCAGCGGTTTTTCCGGTCTGCCCACGCTCATGCTCCTTGGGATGACTCCGACGATCAGGGGCGGTGTGCCGCGGGTTCGCCGCCGCACCACCGCTGCCTCCTGCCTGCCCGAGCAGGATCCGGCGGGCCGTTCCCGATCCCGTCCCGCGGCGGTACCGTCCGCCCGCCCGGGGATTTCGTCGCAGCCCGTACCGATCGCTGTGCCAAGCGTTATGATCCCGCTGGCCTGGGGCCCGGCCGGGGCGGGCCGCATATGGCAGGGGGAGCCGATGGCAGTCACACACGTGGGGAACGGCGGGTACAGAGCCGCGCACGACCCGGCGGGCGAGGCTCACGAGCCTGCCGGGGAGCCGGTGCGCGGTCTGTCCTTCCGGCTGCTCGGTCCCCTGGAGGGCTGGTCGGACGGGAGCCGGCTGCGTCTCGGCGGTGCCATCCAGGAACGCGTTCTGGCCATGCTGCTGCTCGAACCCGGCCGCCTGGTCCCGGTCTCCCGGCTGGTCGAGGCGGCCTGGGCGGAGCACCCGCCCGCAACCGCCGGCCACCAGGTCCGCAAGGCCGTCGCCGACCTGCGCCGGCGCATCCCCGCGGGCAGCGCGTTCATCGTGACCGACGGCCCCGGCTACCGGGCCGTTCCCGACGGGGTACGTCTGGACCTGCTGCTGTTCGGCGCCCATCTGCGCGCCGCCTCGGCCGCCGAGTCGGGCGGTCGCACGGCGGACGCGGTACGGGAACTGGGGGCGGCGATCGCCCTGTGGCGCGGGCCCGTCCTGGCCGGGACGGGCGGCGCGGTGATCGACGCCGCGGCCGCGGTACTGGAGGAACGCCGGATCACCGCCGCCGAGCGGCTGTTCGAGCTGCGGCTGTCCCGCGGCGAGGGCAGTACGCTCGTCGCCGACCTGCGCGACATGGCCGCCGCGTACCCGCTCCGGGAGACGCTGCGCGGCCACCTGATGCTCGCCCTGTACCGCTCGGGCCGGCAGGCGGAGGCGCTGGAGGAGTACGGCCGGGTCCGTGCCCTCCTCGTGGAGGAGCTGGGCGTCGACCCGGGCCCGCGGCTGGCCCGGTTGTACGAGGACATCCTGCGCGACAGCCCGGATCTGGACGCACCGCCCGCCCCTGCAGAACCGTCACTGCGCGAGGTCGGGGACGGAGCCCGGGGCGTCCCGGACGCGGGACGGGAGCAGCCGCCCACCGGGACCGCCGGGACCACTGGGACCGCCGGGACCGCCGGGCCCGCTGGAACAGAGGATTCCGCCGCCGCGCCCGCACCACACGCCCCGAGCCCGCCCGACAGACCCGGCCTCTTTGGCCCGCCGGCGGCCGCCACCCCCGACCGCCCCGCCCCGGAGACCCGCCCCACCGAGATCCGCTCCACCGAGATCCGCTCCACCCTCCCCTACGACCTCTCCGACTTCACCGGCCGCCGTACCGAGCTGGCCCGCATCATCGACCTGGCCACGGGCGTCGGCCGCCCGGCACCCGCCCGGGTCATCGCCATCGACGGCATGGGCGGCACCGGCAAGACCTCGCTGGCCGTCCGCGCGGCCCACCAGGTCGCCGCCGACTACCCGGACGGACAGCTCCACCTCGACCTGCGCGGCTTCACCCCGGGCGAGGAGCCGATGCGTCCGGAGAACGCCCTCGACGTGCTGCTGCGCGCGCTCGGCACCCCCGGCGAGCGCATGCCGCAGGACCTGGCGAGCCGGGCGGCCCTGTGGCGCTCCTCGCTGGCGGGCAAGCGCGTGCTCCTGCTGCTGGACAACGCCGTCGACACCGTCCAGCTGCGCCCGCTGCTCACCTCGACGCCCGGCTGCCTGGTGCTGGTGACCAGCCGGGCCCGCCTGGTCGACCTGGACGGAGCGGCCTGGCTCTCCCTCGGCGTGCTGCCACCGAAGGACAGCGCGGAGCTGGTCGCGGAGATACTCGGCGGGGACCGGGCCGCCGCCGAACCGGAGGCCGCCGCGGAACTCGCCGAACGCTGCGGTCACCTGCCGCTCGCCCTGCGCATCGCCGCCGCCCGGCTGCGCAACCGGCCCCGCTGGACCCTGGCCTACCTGGTCGACCGGCTGCGTGACGAGACCCGCCGGATGGCCGAGCTGACCTCCGGCGAACGGGGCGTCGCGGCCACCCTGCGCCTGTCGTACCTGGCGATGCCGGAGCGGCACCGCACCGCCTTCCGGCTGCTGGCGACGCACCCCGGCGCGCGGATCGACGCGCACGCGGCGGCGGCCCTGCTCGACCTGGACCTCTTCGCGGCGGAGGACATCCTGGAACACCTCCTGGACGTGCACCTGCTCCAGCAGCCCGACATCGGCCAGTACACCTTCCACGACCTGGTGCGCAGCTTCGCCCGGGAACTGCCCACCACGGGCGAGGAGACGGCGGCCGTGGCGCGGCGGCTGCTCACCTACTACGTCTGCGCCACCGAGGCGGCCTGCCAGGTGCTCTTCCCCGGCCGCAAGCAGCACCCCACCGAGCTGGAGCCGTACGGGGGCGAGCTGCCGCCGCTGGGCGACGGAGCGGCGGCCCGGTCCTGGTTCGCGCAGGAACACGAGGGGCTGCTCGCGGCGACCGCGCTGGCCGTCGGCCATGGCCTGGACCGGCACGCCGCCGTCCTCGCCCGCAACCTCGTCTTCCACCTCAACGCCCGCGGTCACCTCGCCGAGTACGCGGACGTGGCGCGGACCGCCGCGGCGGCCGCCCGCCGCACCGGCGACCTGTGGCTGCTCAGCAACGCCCTGTCGAACCTGGGCGTCGCCTGCTGGAAGCTCGGTCTGTCCGAGGAGGGCATCGCGACGGTCACCGAGGCCCGGGACGTCGCCGTCCGGGCCGGCAACCGGCTCACCGAGGCGCACGCCGAGAGTGTCCTGGGCACCCTGTACGCCACGCGGGCCCGCCACGAGGAGGCGCTGACCCACCTGCGGCGTTCGCTGGCGCTCGCCGGGGAGCTGGGCGCGGTGCGCAACCAGGCCGACATCCTGTGCACCCTCAGTACGGCCTACGAGGGTCTGGGCCGGCACACCGAGGCCGCCGAGGCCGCGGTGGAGGCGGCCGAGCTCTCCGAGCGCCTGGGCTACCTCAACAACCAGGTCGTCTCGCTGACCGACCTGGCCTTCGCCCAGGTCGGCCTGGGCGACCACGCGGCGGCCGGGGCCACCCTCGCCCGGGCCCGCGCCCTGTGCGACGAGCGCATCCCGGCCGGGGACGGGGCCCTGCTGCTCGCCCTGTCCGCCCGGGTCGGCCAGGAACTCGGCGACACCGCCGCCGGGCACCGCTTCGCCGCGCGGGCCCTCGCGCTCGCCACCGAGACCGTCGCGCCCCTGCGCCAGGCCAAGGCGCAGAACGTGGTGGCCCGCTTCCACTTCCACGCGGGGGAGCACGAGGCGGCCCGCGCGCTGCACGAGCGGGCCCGCCGCAGCGCGACCGCGGCCCGCCTGCGCCTGGAGGAATGGCACGCGCTGGCCGGTCTGGCGAGCGCGGCGCAGGCACTGGGCGACGAGGCGGCGGCCGCCGCCCACCGCACCGCCGCCGAAGCCCTGGTCGCGGACCTGGCCATGACCCACCGGCTGCGCGAACGCTGACCGCGCACAGGGACCGGCCCCCACGACGAACGCCGACGACGAACGGCACAACGACGAACGCCCCGCCCGGTGACCCGGGCGGGGCGTTCGCGTCATGCGCCGTGGGGCGCACTCACGCCGGTATCGTGTGCGGGCTGGCCTCGTCGCCGGCGATCTGGTGGACGGAGTTCCCGGCCGGGGCGGAGAGCTCCGCCGCGGCCTCCAGGCCGAGCACCAGGGTCAGAGCCGCGACGATCCCGCTCAGTGCGAATACCTTGCTGCGCATGTGGTGTCCCCCCACGGGTGGTTTGCGGCGGCCGACCGTGCCGGCCGCTCTCGACACCACTGATGCTGCTGGCCGCGGTTCCCGAACCGATCCCTTCTCGTTACCGCCCCCGCGGCCGGCCGTTACCGCGGCTCGGAGCCCCCGTCGGCGCACCCGGCGATCCGGGGCCCCTGTGGCGTGAGGACGACGTCGGTGCACAGCGCCCCGTTGGCGAATCCCGCCAGATCGAGCAACTCCCGTACGCAGGAGCGGATCGCGGACACCGCCTCCGGCGCCGTGCGGTCCCCGCCGCCGTCCCCCGGCAGGCGCACCACGCTCACCACGTGGTGCATCCCGCCCAGCGACAGCGTCCGCATCCGGAACAGCGGCCCGGTCAGCAACTCCTCGACCAGGTGCGGTCCGTCCTCCGCGGTCTTCGCCCACAGGGTGAGGTGCTCCACGTCCCGTACGACGGCGGTCTCCCGCCAATCGGCCCGTGCGCCCCGGGACTTGATCACGACCGGGGGCCCGAACAGCTCGGCCGCCGCTCGCGCCTCGTCCCCGTCGGCTGCCTCCTCGGCCCGCACGGGCGGTCGCGTTCCTCCGAGCAGCAGCCGCCGCAGCGTCACCGGGTGCCTCAGCCGCTCCGCGGCCGGGTCGTGCCAGAGCCTCCCGGACAGCTCCCGCCGGAGCCGTCGTACGACGGCCCGTACGGCGGGCCCGGCATGCGGACCGCACAGCACCTGTCCGATGCCGTACCGCCGCACGAGCCCGGCCAGCAGGGCGTGCAGCGTTCCGTCGGGAGCCGCCGCCGGGCCCGCGACGAACACCCGCTGCACCCGCACCGAGGCGGGCACGGGTTCGCCGGGCTCCTGCACCACCCACAGGTCGAACCCGGAGGTCACGGCGGACCGCAGCAGTTCGTCCCCGGGCCCCACCAACAGCATCCGTTCCGCAACGCTCGCCACGGCATATCTCTCCCGCCGGTCCACTTCGAATGCGGCCAGGATCCTGCCGGGCCTTACCGTTCGCCTCCCGATCCGATCCCGGGCATGCGAAACACCCCCTGGTCCGTGTCGCCACGGTCCAGAGGGTGTCATCAGCGGTAGCGGAGGGATTTGAACCCTCGGTGACTTGCGCCACACTCGCTTTCGAGGCGAGCTCCTTCGGCCGCTCGGACACGCTACCGAGAGAGACCTTACAACAGACTGCGGCGTGGTCGAAATCGATTCCGGGCGGCTTGGCAGGTGCCGGTCAGCGGTCGCGGAAGAAGTCCGTGAGCAGCCGGGCGCAGTCGTCCGCGAGTACGCCCTCGACCACCTCGGGACGGTGGTTGAGGCGCCGGTCGCGCACGACGTCCCACAGGGAGCCGGCCGCGCCCGCCTTCTCGTCGCGGGCGCCGTAGACGACGCGGTCCACGCGGGACTGCACGAGCGCGCCCGCGCACATCGTGCACGGCTCCAGGGTGACGACGAGCGTGCAGCCGGCCAGCCGCCACTCGCCGAGCCCGGCGGCGGCCCGCCGGACGGCGAGGACCTCGGCGTGGGCCGTGGGGTCGCCGGTGGCCTCGCGTTCGTTGTGCCCGGCCGCCAGCACGGTGCGGCCGTCCGGTGCCAGCACGACGGCGCCGACGGGAACGTCTCCGCCCCGTGCGGCCCGCCCGGCCTCGGCCAGGGCGAGCCGCATCGCGGTCCGCCACCGGTCGCGGACCGGGTCGAGCGGCACGTGACGGTCCGCCGGTTCTTCCTCCCGGCCCCCTCCGGCCGGCTCGGCCGGCGCGGTCAGCGGACGGCCTCCAGTACGTCGGAGACGCCCAGGGCCTCGGCGATCTCACCGACCGCGTCCCCGGACATCGAGCGCAGCTCCTTCTCGCTCACGCCGAGGTCGCCGAGGATCTCGGCGTCGCCGACCGGGCCGTGCGGCACGGCGTCACCCGTGCCCGCGGCCGCTTCACCGCCGGCCGCGCCGTCCTCGTCGTCCTCGTCGTCGGAGGTGCCGTCCTCCGTGCCGTCGAGGTCGAGGGCGTCGAGGTCGTCGCCGTCGTCACCGGGCTCCCGGCCGAGCAGTTCGTCGGTGAGCAGGATCTCGCCGTAGCTGCTGCGGGCGGCCGCGGCGGCGTCCGAGACGTAGATACGGGGGTCCTCCTCGCCGTCCACCCGGACGACTCCGAACCACGCGTCCTCCTGCTCGATCAGCACGAGCACCGTGTCGTCGTCGGGTGCGGCCTCGCGGGCGAGGTCGGCCAGATCCGACAGGGTCTCCACATCGTCGAGCTCTGTGTCGCTCGCTTCCCACCCGTCTTCGGTGCGCGCGAGCAGTGCGGCGAAGTACACCGTGACTCTCCCACTGGTCATAGGCGTGCCGGTTGGAGGTCCCCCCGGCGGAGGCTGCGGGCGGGGGAGCGGTGCTCCGAGCCCACCCACTCGGAATCGTGGCAGAAACAAGGCCCTCAGGGGACGTCTTCGGCGCCCTGTGTCCGGCAGTTTCGGCCGGGGTACGGGTCTCGTCGCCGCCACGTGCGGATCGTACGCGGATTCTCGCGGCGCTCGTGTACGTCCGTCGTCGTAACGTCGGCGCGGCGCGCGATCTTCCCCGGCCGGGTCAGGGAAACGCCCAGGGAGCTACCAGCGGAAGGTGCGCATGCGCATCGCCTGGCGCAGCCGGGCGGCCTTGGCGCGGCGCGGCCGGACGCGGTCCCGCAGCTCGCGGGCCTCCGTCAGGTCGCGCAGGAACTGGGCCCGGCGCCGGCGGCGCTCGGCGTCCCTCTCCAGCTCCGTACTCCGTTCCGCACTCCGCTCCGTCCCGCGTCCCGTCCCCGGCTTCTTGCCGGGGGACGGCGTGTCGTGGATATCCCGGTCAGGCACAGTCTCACCACCCAGTGTCCGTCCCTCCCGCCTTCCCCCGGCCGGGGGGTGTGGAACTGCTCGTCTCTGAGTGTGTATGAGTGTGTTCTGGCGTGTGTGAGTGAGTGCGGGTGTGGGTGTGGTCCGTGGGCTGCGCTTTGTTGCGTCCGGGGGAACGGGAGTCCGTGTATCGAATGGGTGACCTTTGGCTGGTCTGCTCGTTGGGTGTGGTGATCGGGTTTTCAGGGTGTGGCGCTTGGCGGGGGTGGGGGATGGGTGGACTGCGGGAGCTGGCGGCGCCGTTCGTCGAGCTGGGCCCGTCGGGGGTTGCGGTCCGGACCCGGCTGGGGCAGCTCACCGCGGTGGATGTGGAGGTGCTGCGGCGGGTGGGCGTGCATCTGGGCACCCTGGCCTCGCGTGATCTCAAGGCGCGCTGCCGGGATGGCCTGGGGCATGATGCCGGGGCGTGGGCGGTGCGTAAGCGTGAGCTGACACCGCAGTCGTCGGCCCGGTGGGCGGGTTCGATCACGAAGGCCACGCATGATCAGTGGGCGCTGGCCCGCCGTTGTCAGCGTGCCCACCTGCAGTCCCTGGAGGCGGGGGTGCGGATGGTGCGGCAGCGGTTGTCGCTGCCGGTCGGTTCGAAGGGTTCGAAGAAGGCCCCGGGTGGTTACCGCAGCAGGCAGGAGTGGCATGCCAAGGCCCGCCGCCTGCGGGTGCTGGAGACCCGGCTGGAGCGGGCACGCGCCGACTGGGCGGCCGGGACCGTGCACGTGGTGCGGGGCGGCAAGCACCTGGCGCGCACCCGGCATCACCTGCCCGCCGCGCAGCTGTCCGTATCCCAGTGGCGTGAGCGCTGGGAGGCGGCACGCTGGTTCCTGCAGGCGGACGGGGAGAGCGGCAAACGGTTCGGGAACGAGACCCTGCGTGTCAGCCCGGACGGTGAGGTCAGCATCAAGCTGCCCGCCCCGCTCAAGGAGTGGGCCAATGCTCCGCACGGCCGGTACGTCCTCACCGGCCGCATCCGGTTCGCGCACCGCGGACAGGAATGGGCCGACCGCGTGACAGCCAACCGAGCTGTCGCCTACCGCATCCACCACGACGTGGTCCGCGGCCGCTGGTATGTAACGGCGTCCTGGCAACAGCCCGTCACCCCCACACTCCCCCTGGCCGCTGCGCTGGCCGGCGGTGTGATCGGCGTCGACATGAACGCTGGCCACCTCGCCGCCTGGCGCCTGGACACCCACGGCAACCCGGTAGGCAGTCCCCGACGCTTCACCTACAACCTCACCGGACCAGCCGAACACCGGGACGCGCAGGTCCGCCACGCCCTCACCCGGCTCCTCAACTGGGCCCGGGCCTGCGGCGTGAAGGCCATCGCCGTCGAGGACCTCGACTTCACCGCCGAGACGACCCGCGAGAAACACGGCGGCAGGAAACAGTTCAGGCAGCTGATCTCCGGCATGCCCACCGGCCGCCTCCGCACCCGCCTGACCTCCATGGCCGACCAGACCGGGATCACGGTCATCGCCGTCGACCCCGCCTACACCTCGAAGTGGGGCGCCCAGCACTGGCAGAAACCCCTCACCAGCCAAACCCGTAAGACGACCCGGCACGATGCCGCGAGCATCGCGATCGGACGACGCGCCCAGGGCTACCCGGTCAGGCGTCGGACGGCACCGCCCCGCACCCACCAGAGCGATGGATGCGGGCATCGGACCGTCCAGGCCCCACCGGAAACCCCTGGGCGTGAGGGACCCCGCCCCCGTATTCCCGGACCACGGACACGATCCGTGAAACCGGACACGGAGCGAAAGCGGGCGACCAGGACACCCAACACCGTTCGGGATGTCCGCAGCGTGCAGGAATGGGTCCAGCACTCACTCCTGCACACTGAATAGGAACGGTTTGACGCGGGCGAACGGGTGGAGCCGTGAGCAGGGGCTTGTCCGCCGCGGGGACGCCGGGCTTCCGGGGCCCGGTTACTGTGGGGGACATGCGTCTCCACGTCGTCGACCACCCCCTGGTCGCTCACAAGCTCACCACGCTGCGCGACCAGCGCACCGACTCCGCGACCTTCCGACGTCTCGCCGACGAGCTGGTCACCCTGCTCGCCTACGAGGCCACGCGCGACGTGCGCACCGAACAGGTCGACATCCACACGCCGGTCTGCCCGACCACCGGCGTCAAGCTCTCCCACCCGCGCCCGCTGGTGGTGCCGATCCTGCGGGCCGGTCTCGGCATGCTCGACGGCATGGTGCGGCTGCTGCCGACCGCCGAGGTGGGCTTCCTCGGCATGGTGCGCAACGAGGAGACGCTGCAGGCATCCACGTACGCGACCCGCATGCCCGACGACCTCTCCGGACGTCAGGTGTACGTCCTGGACCCGATGCTGGCCACCGGCGGCACGCTGGTCGCGGCGATCCAGGAACTGATCAAGCGCGGCGCCGACGACGTGACGGCCGTGGTGCTGCTCGCCGCCCCCGAGGGCGTCGAACTCATGGAGCGCGAGCTGGCCGGCACCCCGGTGACGGTCGTGACGGCCTCGGTGGACGAGCGCCTCAACGAGCAGGGCTACATCGTGCCGGGCCTCGGCGACGCCGGCGACCGGATGTACGGCGCGGCCGAGTAGGCCTTCAGAGCCTCGTACGGTCCTTCAGGGTTTCGTGCCGGTCCGTCAGGGTCTCGTGCCGGCCCGTCAGGGTCCCGTACGGCTGCTCAGCAGCTCTTCTTCTCCACGGCGGGCGTCGGCCGCGGCGCGGCCAGCTTGGCCAGCGCCGCGTCGGCGTCCGCCTTCCTCGTCAGCTCCTTGAAGCCGTTACCGATGATCAGGTCGACGGCGGGGCCCCTGCGGGCCGCGTCGGTACGGCGGTCGGCGGCGGGGAGCTGGGTGCCGAGGACGGGCAGGGAGGTCTTCAGGGCGGCGGCGGGGCCGAGCAGGACGCCCGTGCCGTCGACCTTCTTGTCGTACTCCTCGGTCGCGTTGCCCACGTCGCCGACGCGGAAGCCGCGCTTCTTCAGCTCGTCGGCGGTCTTCTGCGCGAGGCCGCCGCGGGTCGTCGCGTTGAACACGTTGACGGTGACCTGGGCGGGCTTCGGCACGGCCACCGCGGCGGGCGGGGCGCTCGCCTTCGCGGTGGCCTCCGAGCAGCCCGCGGCGCCGGCCGCCGAGGCCTTGTCGCCGCCGGTGAAGACGTCGATGAGCTGCAGGGTGCCCCAGCCGAGCACTCCGAGCACGGTGACGCAGGCGACGCCGGCGAACGCGAGCCGGCCGCGTCGTCGGACCGGTCGCATCCGCGGGTACTTGTCCCCCGTGATCTTGTACCGGCCGCCCATGCCAGGGGGAGTGAGCATGCTCATGGTCGCAGCGTAGTGCGCTCGGGCGACGATGCCTATTAGATGATCAGTCGACGTTCCGGCGTTCGGGGAAACGCAACCCGAACGGGTCAATCCGGAGCGTCGCGAGGGTCGTCGCGACAGCCGGGCCGGGGTCGGAACCGGGGCCGGCGCCGGTTTCGGTCAGTCGAGTTCGAGGACCCGCGCGTGCAGCACCTGGCGCTGCTGGAGCGCCGCGCGCACCGCGCGGTGCAGGCCGTCCTCGAGATACAGGTCGCCCTGCCACTTCACGACGTGCGCGAAGAGGTCGCCGTAGAAGGTGGAGTCCTCGGCGAGGAGCGTTTCCAGGTCGAGTTGGCCCTTGGTCGTCACGAGCTGATCGAGGCGGACCGGGCGCGGCGCGACGTCCGCCCACTGCCGGGTGCTCTCCCGGCCGTGGTCGGGGTACGGCCGGCCGTTTCCGATGCGCTTGAAGATCACACGGAAAGCCTACCGGGCAAGACGTCGCGGGCGCAGCCATGGCGCCGGAGCGCGGCGCCGGAAATGACACCGCAAAACCGGGCAAACGGGAACGAGGGTCGGTGCGAGGGCCGGTGCGGGAGCCGGTGCGGGGTTCGGGGCCTGACGACGGGCCGCCTCGGGTCCGTGGCTCCCGGGGCCGGGGTTCCGGGCCCCTCACCCCGCTACCGGCCGGAGGCCTTCGCGGCCTTCGCCGCCGCTTTCATCTCCTGTTTGTGGGCGCGCACCTTGGCCAGGGACTCCGGCCCGGTGATATCGGCGACGGACCGGAAGGACTTCGGTTCGCCGTAGGCGCCGGCGGCCTCGCGCCAGCCCTCCGGCCGGACGCCGAGCTGCTTGCCGAGCAGGGCGAGGAAGATCTGGGCCTTCTGCTTGCCGAAACCCGGCAGTTCCTGGAGCCGCCTCAGCAGCTCCTTGCCGGTGGTGACGCCCCGCCAGACGGCCTCGGCGTCACCGTCGTAGGTCTCGACGAGGTACCGGCACAGCTGCTGGACGCGCCCCGCCATCGAGCCGGGGTAGCGGTGCACGGCCGGCTTGCCGGAGAGCAGGGCGGCGAAGGCCTCGGGGTCGTGGGCGGCGATGTCGTGCGCGTCCAGGTCCTCCGCGCCCATGCGCCGGGCGATGGTCGACGGGCCCTTGAACGCCCACTCCATGGGGACTTGCTGATCCAGCAGCATGCCGACCAGCGCGGCGAGCGGGCTGCGGCCGAGGAGCTCGTCGGCCTCGGGGTCCTGGGCGAGGTGAAGTGTGACGTCCATGCCCCCGATGATCGCGCGGGCGGGCTCAGGTCGCGCGCCAGTACCCCAGCGCGTTCACCCGCTGCTTGGGCAGCCCCAGCTCCTTGCGGGCGTACGAGGCCAGCGCCCGGGTCGTCGCCGTGTCGCAGGCGATCCAGACGTACGGCTCGGGGGTGGCCCCCAGCAGTTCCGGCAGGGCCTCCTTCACCTGTGCGACCAGGTGGGCGCCGGCGTCGCGGCGCGGGACCGTGCGGACCTCGTGGCGGCCGGGGTCGGTGCGGAACGGCAGGCCGTCGGTGCCGGTGCCGCCGTCCTCGAACCAGATCGTCGCCGGGACCGGCCCCAGCGCGTCGAGGAGGGAGTTGAGGGCGGGCAGGGACGCCGGGTCCGCGACCGCGAAGACGCGGGAGGGGAGCGGCTGAGGGAGCTCGAAGCCGGTGCCCTGGACCGTCGCCTCCACGGTGTCGCCCGGCTTCGCCGCCCGGGCCCAGTCGCTCGCGCACCCCTCGTGCAGGGCGAACTCCATGCCGAAGGTGCCCGTCGCGGGGTCCGGGTCGACCAGCGTGTACGCCCGCTGGTGCGGCTTGCCCGCGTTCTCGAACCACAGCCGCACCCACATCGTCGGGTGGACGCCGGTCGCCGCCAGCAGGCCGCCGTCACTCAGCCGCAGCCGCCGGAAGTGCGGGGTCACGTCCTCGGCGTCCGTCACGGTGAACTCGAAGTCCTTCGCACGCATCAGCTTGAGGACCGCGCCCTCCCAACCCCGCCCCTGCCCCATCGTTTCTTCACCCTTCACGTACTATTCGGCCACGACCAAAGACTTAGGTGAGCCTAACCTAAAGGAAAGTAGGGGCACAGGGGTGAGCGCCGAGACCTACCGCGACGCCTGGGGGATCCCGCACCTGCGCGCGGACAGCGCGGGCGAACTCGCCCGCGCCCAGGGCCGGGTGACCGCCCGCGACCGGGCCTGGCAGCTGGAGGTCGAGCGCCACCGCGCGCAGGGCACCTCCGCCTCCTTCCTGGGCCCCGGAGCCCTGTCCTGGGACCGGCTCGCCAGACGGGCCCGGCTCGCGGACACCGCCCGCCGCTGCTTCGCCGCCCTGGAGGAGAAGGACCCGGAGACGGCCGCCTGGGTGCGGGCGTACGTGGACGGTGTGAACGAAGGGCTGGCCGAGGGGGCCGGGAGCGACGACCCCGGAGGCGACGGACCCGGAGACGACGGACCCCGAGGCGACGGACCCCGAGGCGTCGAGCCCGGAGGCGACGGACCCGCCCCCGAGTTCGCGCGCGCCGGCCTCGCCCCCGGCCGCTGGGAGCCCTGGACCCCGCTCGGCGTCTGGCTCGCCACGCACATCCTCTTCGCGGGCTTCCCCGCCAAGCTCTGGCGCGAGCACATCACCGCGCACCTGGGCCCGGACGCCGTCGCCCTCTTCGCCGCCGACGGCCCCGGCACCGCCGGCAGCAACGGCTGGCTGGTGAGCGGCGAACGGACCGTGACCGGGCACGCGGTCATCGCCGGCGACCCGCACCGCTTCATCGAGGACCCCGGCGTCTACCAGCAGATCCACCTGTCCTGCCCGGAGTTCGACGTCGTCGGCCTCGCCGTGCCCGGCGTCCCCGGCATCGCCCACTTCGGCCACACCGGCACGGTCGCCTGGGCCATCACCAACGCCATGGCCGACTACCAGGACCTGTACCGGGAGCGACTGCGCCGCACCGGCGCCGGCGTCGAGGCGCTCGGTCCCGACGGCACCTGGCACCGCGCCGCCCGCCACACGGAGACCATCCGGGTCGCGGGGGAGGACGACGTCCAGGTCGAGGTCATCGAGACCGACCGGGGCCCGGTCATCGCCGGCGGACCCGAGGGCCTCGACGACGGCACCCCCACCGCCCTCAGCCTGCGCTACCCGCCCCGCGTCACCGCCGACCTCGGCTTCGGCGCCCTGCTGCCGCTGCTGCGGGCCCGCCGGGTCGCCGACGTGGACCGCGCCCTGGACGCGTGGGCCGAGCCGGTCAACGTCGTGCAGGCCGCCGACACCGAGGGCGGGCTGCTGCACCGGGTCGCGGGGCGCGTGCCGGTGCGGTCCACCACCAACGGCCTGCGCCCCGTGCCCGCCTGGGAGCCCGGCCACGAGTGGACCGGCTGGCACACCCCGCCCCGCGCCGGACTCACCGACGGCGTCGCCGTGATGGCCAACCAGCGCGGCCCGGCCGGCCCGCTCGGCGTCGAGTTCGCGCCGCCGCACCGCGCCGACCGCATCACCGCCCTGCTCGCCGCGAAGGAACGCTGGTCGGCCGCCTGCATGCCCGCGATCCACACGGACACCCACCTCGCCTCGGCCGCCCCCCTCCTGGACCACCTGACCGCCCTGGACGCCCTGACCCCCGAGGCCGGCGCCCTGCGCGACCGCCTCCTCGCCTGGGACCGGCGCATGGACGCCGACAGCACCGACGCGGCGGCGTACGCGGCCCTGCGCGCAGCGGTCGTCCGGCGGCTGGCGGCGCACCCGGTCCTCGCCGCGGCGTCCGTGCCGCCCGCCTACCCCGAGGTGCTGCTGCCGTGGCTCGCGCTCGTGCCACGCGTCGGATACGCCCTCGAACACCTGCTGCGCGCCGACGACCTGTACGGCATCGACCGCGCCGCGGCCGTCCGCGCGGCACTGGAGGAGGTGGCCGCCCGCCCGCCCGCGGGCACCTGGGGCGACACGCACCGCCTCGCCCCCTGGCGGGCGCTGCCGGACGCCTCCCCCGAGGAGGAACCCGGCCTGTCCGGCGACCACGACTGCGTGCTGTGCACCTCCGCCGTCCCCGGCCTCACCGACCGCGCCGCACGCGGCCCCGCCGCCCGCTACGTCTGGGACCTGGCCGACCGCCAGGACAGCGGCTGGGTGGTGCCCCACGGCGCCCGGGGCGTACCCGGAACGCCCCACCACCGCGACCAGCAGCAGCTCTGGCTCGACGGGGAACTCGCCCCGGTGGTCACCGACTTCGCCCGGCTCACGAAGGAAACCGATGGCTGACCCGCACACGCCCCCGCTCCCGTCCCCGTACGCCTCCCGCGTCCCCGTCCACGAGCAGGACCTCGACGGCTTCGGCACCGTCCGCGTCCTCCCCCTCGACGCCGCCGCCGACGCCGCCGTGATCCACGGCTGGGTGAGCGAGGAACGGGCCGCCTTCTGGGGCATGAACGGCCTCACCCCGGACCAGGTCGCCGGTATCTACGCCCACATGGACACGCTCGACACCCACCACGCCTTCCTGGTCGTGAAGGACGGCGCGCCCGTCGCGCTGCTCCAGACCTACGACCCCGGAGCCGACCGGGTGAGCGAGTGCTACGACGTCGAACCCGGCGACATCGGTGTCCACCTGCTGCTCGCCCCCGCCGGGACCGAGGGCGCGCGGCCCGGCTGGACCGCCGCGCTGGCGGGGTCCCTCATGGCGTACGTCCTGCTGGGGCTGGACCGGACGCGGATCGTGGTCGACCCGGACGTCGGCAACGAGAAGGCGATCGCCCGCTTCCTCAAACAGGGCTTCACCGCCGGACCGGCGGTCGTGCTGCCGGAGGTCGACCTGCCGGACGTGTTCCTGCCCGAGAAGAAGGCGCAACTCGCGTTCCTCCGCAGGGAGGTAGCGTTCCCGGGGTGACTTCCCCGCCGACCGCCGAGGACCTGATCGCGCACTACGCGCTGGAGCCCCTCCCGCGCGAGGGCGGCCTGTTCCGGCGTACCTGGGCCGGCCCCGAGCGCCCGGACGGACGCCCGGCCGGCTCGGCCATCGTGGCCCTGCTGACCGCCCGTCCGGGTGACTTCTCCGCCCTGCACCGCCTGCCCACCGACGAGGTCTGGCACTTCTACCTCGGTGATCCGCTGGAACTGCTCCTGCTCGCTCCCGACGGCGGCGCCCGTACGGCCGTACTGGGGCCGGACGTCCTGGGCGGACAGCACGTGCAGTTCACCGTCCCCGCCGGGACCTGGATGGGCGCCAGTGTGGTGACGGGCGGCGCGTGGTCGCTCTTCGGCTGCACGATGGCCCCCGGGTTCACCTACGGGGACTACGAGCACGGCGACGCGGCCGCCCTCACGGCGCGCTACCCGGCCGAGGCCGCGCGGATCGTGGAACTGTGCCGTCCATGAACCTCCTCGACGGCCAGGTCGCCCTGGTCACCGGCGCGGGCGGCGGCATCGGACGGGGCATCGCCCTGCGGTTCGCCGAGGAGGGCGCGGCGGTCGCGGTGCACTGCCGTACGGCGGTGGAGGCGGCACGGGACGTGGCGGCGCGGATCCGGGAGCGGGGCGGGCGGGCCACGGTCCTGCGGGCCGACCTCACCGACGCGGACGCCTGCCGTGCCCTGGTCGAGGAGGCCGCCGACTGGGGCGGGGGACGGCTGACGGCACTGGTCAACAACGCGGGCGTGCAGCCGCTGCGGGACCTGCCCGGCATGACGGCCGCCGAGTGGCGGACGGTGGTGGACACCAACCTCACCGGTGTCTTCGCGTGCACGCAGGCCGCCGCCCGGATCATGCGGGCCCATGACGACGGCGGCACGGTCACGCACATCGCCTCCATCGAGGCGGGCGCCCCCGCACCCGCCCACGCGCACTACGGCGCCTCCAAGGCGGCGGTCGTGGCACACGCCCGTTCGGCGGCGCTGGAGTACGGCCCGTGGGGAGTGAGGGTCAACACCGTCTCGCCCGGCCTCATCGACCGGGACGGCCTCACGCAGGCCTGGCCGGACGGCGTACGGCGGTGGCGGGAGGCGGCGCCCACGGGACGGCTCGGGCGCCCGGAGGACGTGGGCGACGCGTGCGTGTTCCTCGCGTCGCCACTGGCGTCCTGGGTCACCGGCCACGACCTCGTGGTGGACGGCGGGGTGACGGCACGCCCGTCGTGGTGAGGACCCGGCCCGGCACCCGGTGAGTCTCCGGTGCGTCTGTGGTGCGTCTGTGGTGCGTCTGGGGTGAGCGGGGCGGCGCCCGCGTCCGTACCTGTCCCGGAGGCAGTGGGCCGCGACGACGGAGATGCGACGTGAGGTGTGGTGGCGGTGCGCGCACCGGAGACCGGGCGCGAGGGGACCGTGGAAACGGACGGGGCCGACGGGGAGCCCAGGGGCCGGCGCTGCCGGGCACCGTGCTGGTCCTGCTCGTCCTCGGCCTCGTCCTCGGCGGCGCGGGACCGGCGTCCGCCCACGCCGCCCTCCGCTCCACCGAGCCCGGCGACGGCACCGTCCTTGAGCGCGCCCCCCGCCACGTCACCCTGACCTTCACCGAGTCCGTCGGCCTGCGCGACGACTCCTTCCGCGTCCTCGACCCGGGCGGCCACCGGGTGCGCACGGGGGAGGCCGGGCACGCCGACGGCCGTTCCGACACGGCCCGCGTCGCGCTGGCGGGCGAGCTCGGCGAGGGCACCTACACCGTGGCCTGGCGGGTGGTGTCGGCCGACAGCCACCCCGTCTCCGGCGCCTTCACCTTCTCGGTCGGCAAGCCCTCCGCGACGACCGCGTCCGTGGACACCGGTCCCACCGAGGACCCGCTGACCGCCACCCTCCACAAGATCGCCCGCTACCTCTCCTACCTCGCCGCCATCCTGCTCATCGGCACCGCCGCCTTCGTCGTCCTGTGCCGCCCGCCGGACCCCGCCCCGCTGCGCCGGCCACTGCTGGCGGGCTGGTGGACCCTGCTGGGTGCCACCGTCGCCCTGCTGGTGCTGCGCGCCCCGTACGAGGCGGGGGCGGGGCCGTCGGCGGCCCTGGACGCCGCCGCCCTCGGCGGCACGGTGGAGACCCGGCCCGGTGCGCTGCTGCTGGTCAGGCTGGCGCTGCTCGTGCCGGTCGCGCTGCTCCTGCTCCGCACGGCCCGCGGCGACCGTCACCGGCGGCGCACCCCGCTCGCCACCGCGGTGGGCGCCGCGTCGGCCGTCGGCCTCGCTCTGACCTGGGCCGCCGCCGAGCACGCCTCCGCCGGGATCCAGGTGCCGGTCGCGATGGCGTCCTCCGTGCTGCACCTGCTGGCCACGGCGGTATGGCTCGGCGGTCTCGTGGCCCTGCTCGCCACCCTCCGCTCCTCCCCGGACGCCGCCACGGTCGCCCGCTTCTCCCGGACCGCCCTCGCCTCCGTGACCGTCCTGGCCGTCACCGGCGTCTACCAGTCCTGGCGCGGCCTCGGCTCCTGGCCGGCGCTCACCGAGACCACGTACGGCAGGCTGCTGCTCGCCAAGCTGGCCGGTGTGGCCGTACTGCTGGCCGCGGCGGCGGTCTCGCGACGGTGGACGACCGCGTGGGTGACGGCGGGGGCGCGTGCGGACACGGCCGTACGCGCGCACGTACGTGAGCGGGCACCGGAGCCGGCGGGTGGGCCGCCGGGCGGACCACCGGCCCGGGCGTCGGAGCCGCCCGAGCCGGCCCTGCCCGAGCCGGAGCCGTCCGCCGACGTGGCCGCCCACCGTCGGGGGCTGCGCCGGTCCGTGCTGGCCGAGGCCGTCGTCGCGGCCGTCGTCCTGGCGATCACGACCGTGCTCACCGGCACCCTGCCGGGCCGGGCGGCGGACGGGGTGGCACGGGCCGTACCGGCGGGCGGGGTGCTGCCCGCCTCCGTCACCACCGTCCCCTTCGACATCGGCACCTCCGGCCGGGGCACGGTCCAGATCACCCTGGACCCCGGCCGCACCGGCGACAACGCGGTGCAGGCCGTGGTCTTCGGCCCCGACGGCAGCCTGGCCGCCGTACCCGAACTGCGCCTCTCCTTCACGCTGCCCGACCGCGAGGTCGGCCCGATCACCGCGGAACTCGTCGACCGGGGCGGCTACTGGAGCGCCAACTCCCTCACCCTGCCCCTCCCCGGCACCTGGACGATGAGGACGACGGTCCGGGTGTCGGAGACCGAGCAGGTGAGCGAGGCGAGACGGATACGGATCGAGCGGTAGCGGGTCCGTGCCCCGCCCCCCGTGTGGAAGCGGCGGCTCGTGCGGGGCGCGCCGGGGCACGGGCCGCGGAGCCCCACCGGTCAGGCCGGGGGAGACGAGGTAGTCCTCGCCGCGGTCAGGACCCGGCTGCCGGGCCGGTCGATGACCGACCAGGGCGGAGGGCGGCGTCCCTCGCTCTCGTACTGGCCATGGACACCGTCCCCGCGCTCGTGCGCCTGCGGCCCGGCGGGCGGATCCGGGGGCGGGACGGCACGAATGCGGGCGCGGTACCTGCACGTGACCGATCCCATGCTCAAGGAGGCGGCCCGGAAGACAGAGCGCGCCATCCGGGGAGCCCCCGAAAAACCTCGCTGTGGACAAAGACCAGGACACCGAGGCGTAGGGAAAACGTCGAAGGGCCCCCTGTTTCCAGGGGGCCCTTCGACTTCGTGCCCGGTGAGGCACTGGCGGAGGATACGAGATTCGAACTCGTGAGGGGTTGCCCCCAACACGCTTTCCAAGCGTGCGCCCTAGGCCTCTAGGCGAATCCTCCGCAGAGAACATTACATGACGTGGGAGAGTGCTTGCGAACTCGTTCTGAGGGCCCCACATCGGGTAACGTGTGGCTCAGCCCCTCACGCGGCGCTATCTGACTGAACTCCCCCAGGGCCGGAAGGCAGCAAGGGTAGGTCGGCTCTGGCGGGTGCGTGGGGGGCGCCTGCGTTTCCGGGGGCGGGCCGGTTGTCGGTGGGCGCCTATAACCTCGTATGCGTGTCGTCTCTCGCGCTCTACCGCCGTTACCGCCCGGAGTCCTTCGCCGAGGTCATCGGGCAGGGGCATGTCACCGACCCGCTGCAGCAGGCGCTGCGGAACAACCGGGTCAATCACGCGTACCTGTTCAGCGGTCCGCGCGGATGCGGCAAGACGACCAGCGCCCGCATCCTGGCGCGCTGTCTGAACTGCGAGCAGGGCCCCACCCCGACGCCGTGCGGCGAGTGCCAGTCGTGCCGCGACCTCGCGCGCAACGGGCCGGGCTCCATCGACGTCATCGAGATCGACGCCGCCTCGCACGGAGGCGTGGACGACGCCCGCGACCTGCGGGAGAAGGCCTTCTTCGGGCCCGCCTCCAGCCGGTACAAGATCTACATCATCGACGAGGCCCACATGGTCTCCCCGCAGGGCTTCAACGCCCTGCTCAAGGTCGTCGAGGAGCCCCCGGAGCACCTGAAGTTCATCTTCGCGACCACCGAGCCGGAGAAGGTCATCGGGACCATCCGGTCGCGGACCCACCACTACCCCTTCCGGCTCGTGCCGCCCGGCACCCTGCGCGACTACCTCGGCGAGGTGTGCGGCAAGGAGGAGATCCCGGTCGAGGAAGGCGTGCTGCCGCTGGTGGTGCGCGCCGGCGCGGGGTCCGTCCGGGACTCGATGTCCGTCATGGACCAGCTCCTCGCGGGCGCCGGTGCCGACGGTGTGACGTACGACATGACGACCGCTCTGCTCGGCTACACGGACGGCTCACTGCTCGACTCCGTCGTCGAGTCGTTCGTCTCGGGGGACGGCTCGGCCGCCTTCGAGGTCGTGGACCGGGTGATCGAGGGCGGCAACGACCCGCGGCGCTTCGTCACCGACCTGCTGGAACGCCTCCGCGACCTGGTGATCCTCGCCGCCGTGCCCGACGCGGCGGAGAAGGGGCTCATCGACGCCCCCGCCGACGTCGTCGAACGGATGCAGGCCCAGGCGCGGTCCTTCGGCGCGGCCGAGCTGAGCCGTGCCGCCGACATCGTCAACGAGGGGCTCACCGAGATGCGCGGCGCCCACTCGCCCCGCCTCCAGCTCGAGCTGATCTGCGCGCGCGTGCTGCTGCCCGCCGCGTACGGCGACGAGCGTGCGGTGATGGCCCGGCTGGACCGGATCGAGCGCGGTGTGCAGTTCTCCGCGGGTGCCGGTGCGCCCGCCATGGGGTATGTGCCCGGGCCCGAGGCGCATGCCGGTGCCGCTGTGGGGGCCGGGGGCGTCGCGGCCGTCGCCGCTCCGGTCCCGCCGGGCGGCGGGCCCGCCGCGGCCCGGGCGGCGGTAAGGGCACCCGGGCCCGGTGGCGGCGGAGGCTCTCCCGCGGCCGGCCAGAGCGGCCGGCCCTCCGAGCCGGCCGCCGATGCCGGTGCGGTGCCCGCTCCTCACCAGGACGGGGGTCCCGCCGGAGGCGGGCAGCCCCAGGCCGCCCCCGCGCCTCCCGTCGCTCCCGCCGCGGCGTCCCCAGCGGCGCCCGCGCCCGGTGCCTGGCCGACCGCGGCTCCCGCCGGCGGCGGTCGGCGTCCCGGAGGGTGGCCCACGGCGGCCCCGGCGGGTGGCGGCCAGCCGTCCCGTACGCCTGCCGCCCCCGGTCCCGCCGCGCCCCCGGCCCCGGCCCCCGAGCCGGCCGCCGCCTCCGCCCCCGCACCCGCTTCTCCGCCGGCCGGCGCCGGAGTGGACCCGCGCACGATCTGGCCCAACATCCTGGAGGCGGTCAAGAACCGCCGCCGGTTCACCTGGATCCTGCTCAGCCAGAACGCCCAGGTGACCGGCTTCGACGGCACCTCCCTCCAGATCGGCTTCGTCAACGCCGGCGCTCGCGACAACTTCCTGAGCAGCGGCAGCGAGGACGTGCTGCGGCAGGCCCTGGCCGAGCAGTTCAACGTGCAGTGGAAGGTCGAGGCGGTCGTCGACCCGTCCGGCGGCTCGGCCCCTCCGTCCCCTGCCGGTCCGTCCGGTGGCTACGGCGGACCCGGACCCGGCGCTGGTGGCGGCGGCGGTGGCTTCGGCGGCGGTGGCGCCGGCGGCTTCGGGGGCGGTGCGCCCGCACAGGGCCCGGCGGCGGCGTCGCCCGCGGCCCGGCCTCCGTCGCCCGCGCCGTCCACGCCCGCCGCGCCGGGGCCGTCGTCCGGCCCGTCGTCCGCCCCCGCGCCCCGGCCCCCGGCGCCCGCGCCGCGCCCGGTCTCCCCGGAGGACGACGTCCCCGAGGACGACGACCCCGACCTCGACGAGTCGGCCCTCTCCGGCAAGGAACTGCTGGTGCGGGAGCTGGGGGCGTCGGTGGTCGAGGAGATCCCGCACGAGTAGTGCACGAGGGGCAGCGGGCGGCGGCGTGCGGGCCCGGGCCCGCGGGCCGGGTCCCGACATGGAGGAACACACAAGCCCTCGCGGCCCGTCCCTTCGGAAGCCCGCACAATCCGTCCGGGCCCGTTCCCATTAGGCTGACCCCGTGAAGGTCCTTGTCATCGGCGGCGGCGCCCGCGAACACGCCCTGTGCCGTTCCCTGTCCCTCGACCCCGACGTCACCGCGCTGCACTGCGCACCCGGCAACGCCGGTATCGCCGAGGTCGCCGAACTGCACCAGGTCGACGCCCTCGACGGCGCGGCCGTCACCGCGCTGGCCACCCGGCTCGGCGCCGAACTGGTCGTGGTCGGGCCCGAGGCGCCCCTCGTCGCCGGGGTCGCCGACGCCGTGCGCGAGGCGGGCATCCCGGTCTTCGGCCCCTCCGGGCAGGCCGCGCGGCTGGAAGGCTCCAAGGCCTTCGCCAAGGACGTCATGGCCGGCGCCGGCGTCCCCACGGCCCGCTCGTACGTCTGCACGAACCCGGGCGAGGTCGACGCCGCCCTCGACGCCTTCGGCGCCCCCTACGTCGTCAAGGACGACGGTCTGGCCGCCGGCAAGGGCGTCGTCGTCACCGACGACATCGAGACGGCCCGCGCGCACGCGAACGCCTGCGACCGCGTCGTCATCGAGGAGTACCTGGACGGCCCCGAGGTCTCCCTCTTCGCCGTCACCGACGGCGAGAACGTACGCCCGCTCCAGCCCGCCCAGGACTTCAAGCGGGCGCTCGACGGCGACGAGGGCCCGAACACCGGCGGCATGGGCGCGTACTCGCCGCTGCCGTGGGCCGACCCCAAGCTGGTCGACGAGGTCGTGCAGAGCGTGCTCCAGCCGACCGTCGACGAGATGCGCCGCCGCGGCACCCCCTTCTCCGGCCTGCTCTACGCCGGTCTCGCCATCACCTCGCGCGGCGTCCGCGTGATCGAGTTCAACGCCCGTTTCGGCGACCCCGAGACCCAGGTCGTACTGGCCCGCCTGAAGACGCCCCTCGCCGGCCTGCTGATGGCCGCCGCCACCGGCAACCTCGCCGACCTGGAGCCCCTGCGCTGGAGCGACGAAGCGGCCGTCACCGTGGTCGTCGCCTCCCACAACTACCCGGCCACCCCCCGCACCGGTGACCCGATCACCGGCCTCGACGAGGTGGCCGCCGAGGACGCCCCGCACGCCTACGTCCTGCACGCCGGCACCCGCGGCGAGGGCGACACCGTCGTCAGCGCCGGCGGTCGCGTCCTGTCCGTCACGGCCACCGGAGCGGACCTCACCGAGGCCCGCGACCGCGCCTACCGGGCCGTCGCCCGCATCGGCCTCGACGGCTCCCAGTACCGCACGGACATCGCGGCGAAGGCAGCCGCCGAAGCCTGACCCGGCTCCGCGGGACGCACGCGCGCACCGAACCCGACAGGCCCCGGTTCCGTCTCAGGAACCGGGGCCTGATCCTTGCTGTCCGTCATCCAGCTTTCCCCAAAGCCATTCCATCGAGTGACCGATCCGCCATACGGCTGACGGGCGCGAAGGCCCCAACTAGGGTGCCGCGCAAGCGTTCCGGCACTTGGCCCACCGGCATTGCGATGTCAGTGGCGGGTGCCACAGTGGGGGAGTGAGCGAGAGCCGGAGAGCAGCGCGAATGTCCAGGGCAGCAAGGAGGGGGTGAGGTCCGGCCGTGACCGGTATCGGTGGTGTGGAGATGGGCGCGCAGGCCGCGCGCTCCCGGGCGCTGGCCGTGCTGCGCATCCGCAGCCGGGCGCTGGCCGTAGCCCTGCTGCCCGCCGCCGCGGCCGTGATCCTGCTCGTGGGCGGCTCCACCGGGCACCTCGCGGGCGGGGGCTGGGACATCGCCCGCTGGACCGTGTCCGTGCTCGCGCTTCTCGTCCTGGCGGCCGCGGCCGCGGTCGCCCTGGTCGTCGCCCGTTCCCGGCCCGCCGTCACCCCGACGGTCACGATCGCCGAGGAGTCGGCGCCGGACCTCTACCGGATGGTGCGTGACCTGGCCGACCGGCTCGACGTCCCCGCCCCCTCCGCGATAGCGCTGACGCCGGACTGCGACAGCTGGCTGGAGGACCGCACCCACCCGGCGCACGGCCCGCCGCCCGTGGAGGAGCACGACGACGTGGCCGGTACGGGCGGACCCGCCCGCCGCCGGACCGCCGCCACCCCCGTCCTCGTCATCGGCTCACCCTTCCTGTGGTGGATGCGCGTCGGTGAGCTGCGCGCCGTCCTCGCCCCGGTCGTCGCGGGTACGGGACCCTCGGCGCACCCCGACATAGCCGCGGCCCGCCGCTTCATACGGGGCCTGGACGCCGCGGTGGCGGTGACCTCGGCGGGCGGTCGAGGCCCGCTGTCCCGCTCGGTGCGCGCGGGCCTCGGCTGGGTGTCCCGGCTCCTGCTGCGCGGCTGCCGTGTGCACGCGGCCGAGATGGAGCGCGGGGTCGCGGCGGCGGCCGCCGAGCGTGCACAGGCTGTGGACTACGGTCTGCGGATCGTCGCGCAGGAGCAGGTCGGGCTGGCGTACGCGGGCTGGGACCGCCTGCTGACCCGGGTCGCGCTGCCCGCCTGGCGGATGGGCCGCTGGCCCTCCCGGCTGGACGTGGGCGTCGTCGCCGCGCTCACGGAGCTGTCCCGCCGCGACCGCCTGGCCGAGGGCTTCGCCTCCCGCTTGGGTGAGCGTCCCGCCTGCGACCTTCTGGAGGAGCCCGGTGCGATCGACGAGGTGGTCTCCCTCCTCGCCGCGCGCCTCTTCCACGGAGGGCCCGCCGAGACCGGCCCGGACTGGGCGCCGGTGGGATGGGACGAGTATCCCGAGGAGGTCGTCGACCGGACCTGGCGCACGGACGCGGCCCGCCTCCACCGCGTCCTGGACGCCCTGGGCGTCCGTCGCGCCGCGGAAGGCGCGGTACCGGGCGCCGACGGCCCCACCCTGGCCCGCGTCCTGGACCACCTCACGACCTCGCCCGCCCCGGCCGCCGACGGCCCCCCGGACCCACGGGACACGGCAGCCGCGCTCGGCGTGGGGCTCCGGCCCGGACCGGAGACCGAGGCCCGGACGGGCCCGCCTGGCGCCGGTACCGGGCGCGGAACCGACAGCGAGGCCGAGGCCGGGCCCGCCGACGTCCGCACCGAGGCCGGGACCGGTACCGATGCCGGGACCCGCGCTGATGCCGGGACCGGTGCCGATGCCAAGACCGGCACCGGCGCCCGGACCACCGGCCCCCGCGCCGGGACCGACGCCGGGGCCGTGTACGTGCCGGACAGCGAGCGCGGCGCCCACACCGACCGCCTCGGCGCCCACACCGATGCAGAGGCCCCCCGCGTCCACACCGGCGCAGACGTTCCTCGTACCCACACCGCCGCAGAGGCCCCCCGCGTCCGCAGCGACGCAGACGTTCCTCGTACCCACACCGCCGCAGACGTCCCCCGCGTCCACGGCGACGCAGACTCCCCCAGCGGTGAGCACGTGGACCACCGCGCCACCGACGACGATGACGACCTCGCCGGCACCACCGCCCGCGGCGCCGCCCTGGCCGCCGGGCTCAGTGCCCAGCTGGCGCGCGAGGAGGGGGCGGCGCAGCCGGCCGGAGGCCGGGCGTCCGCCCCCGGGGCAGCCACGGGACCGGCCGGTCCCGACGCCGCCCTCTGGGACGACGGCGCGCTCCCCCTGCTGCCCCTGCAGCCCCCGCGCACCGGCCGCGAGATCCTCACCGCCCACATCACGGCGATGGTGTGCTGCGCGGCGATGGACACCGCCGGCGCTGTCCCCGGCCTCGACTGGCTCGACGGCCCGTCCCTCCTGGTCAACGGCGCACGGGCAGGAGATCTGGCCCCCCGCGTGCGCAGCCTCGTCGAGGCCGGCGACCCGGGGCCCCTGCGTGACTGGATGAGTGAGCTCGGCATACGCCCGGAGAAGCCCGTGCGCCTGGTCTGACCCCCGGCCCGGCCCCGCGCCCGCCCCACCCGCCGCCGTACACCGCCACCGCCGTACACCGCCACCGCCGCCACCACCGCCATGCACCGTCGTGCCGCCGAACAGATCCGTATCGGAGCGTTAAATCGGACCCACCAATTCCACTTTCGGCCACTTCGCAACGAACAGTGACAGTGCACGCGCGAAATGTGATGTGCTGGGACCGATCGCGCACATGGCAAAGGCGTTCGTCATACGCACGACCGCGGGGGCACGAGGGAGGGGACTGTCCCATGGGGCCCGAGCAGATCCGCCGCTGGGAGTCGGGAGCACTCGCGCACGCCGTGACGGACCCCTTCGGGCAGGGGCCCGTCCCCTGGCTGCGCGGCGGCGAGACGTACTTCGGCGACTCCGGCCAGGTCGTCGCCTGGTACGCGGACCAGGACGCCGTACCGGACCAGGACGGCAGGACCGGCACGGGGAGCCGAAGGCGGCGCACCGACGGCGGTGGCCCGCGCGCCGCCGACGACGTCCGCCGCCAGATCAAGGGCTTCACCGCGACCGGAGCGGCCGCCCCCGGCGAGGCCATCGACTTCCACATCACGGTCGACCCGCCGCAGGAGTTCAGCGTCGACGTCTACCGGATCGGCCATTACGGCGGTGACGGCGCCGCCAAGATCACCACCAGCCCCCGCCTGTCCGGCATCGTCCAGCCCGCGCCGCTGACCGCCGACCGCACGGTCTCCTGCCACCACTGGTGGCTGTCCTGGCGGCTGCAGATCCCCTCGTACTGGAACATCGGCGCGTACGTCGCCGTCCTGACCACCGCCGACGGCTACCGCTCCCACGTCCCCTTCACGGTACGCGACAGCCACCCGGCCGACCTGCTCCTCCTGCTGCCGGACATCACCTGGCAGGCGTACAACCTCTACCCGGAGGACGGCCGTACCGGCGCCAGCCTCTACCACGCCTGGGACGAGGAGGGCCGCCTGCTGGGCGAGGCGGACGCCGCGACGACGGTCTCCTTCGACCGCCCCTACGCGGGCGCCGGCCTCCCCCTGCACGTCGGCCACGCCTACGACTTCATCCGCTTCGCCGAGCGCTACGGCTACGACCTCGCCTACGCCGACGCCCGCGACCTGCACTCCGGCCGCGTCGACCCGACCCGCTACCGGGGCCTGGTCTTCCCCGGCCACGACGAGTACTGGTCACCCGCCATGCGCCGCACCACCGAACTCGCCCGCGAGCACGGCACCTCCCTGGTCTTCCTCTCCGCCAACAGCATGTACTGGCAGGTGGAGCTGGCCCCGTCCCCGTCCGGCGTCCCCGACCGCCTGCTGACCTGCCGCAAACGACGGGGCCCGGGCCGGCCGGCGCTGTGGCGGGAGATCGACCGCGCCGAACAGCAGCTGCTCGGCATCCAGTACGCCGGGCGCGTCCCCGAACCGCACCCGATGACCGTCCGCAACGCCGACCACTGGCTCTGGGAGGCCACCGGCGCCCAGGAGGGCGACGAGATCGAGGACCTGGTCGCGGGCGAGGCCGACCGCTACTTCCCGCGCACCGCGCTCCCCGAGCACGACGAACGGGTCCTGCTCGCGCACAGCCCGTACACCGACGCCGACGGCGCCCGCCGCCACCAGGAGACGTCGCTGTACCGGGCCCCGTCGGGCGCCTGGGTCTTCGCGTCAGGGACGTTCGCCTGGTCCCCGGCCCTGGACCGTCCCGGCCACGTGGACCCACGTGTCCAGCGGGCCACCGCCAACCTCCTGGACCGCATCTGCAAACGGGACTGACAGCGAAGAAGACCGGACCGCACCCGAACCGCACCCCGACCCGACCCGGACCACACGCGGACCGCACCCCGACCGACCCGCCGTCCCCGATCACCCGGCCGTACGGGACAATCGGAGCCATTGGACAGAACCACGGGGAGGAACCGTGTCCGGATTCGTTGAAAAGCCCGAGCCGATCCAGGTTCCGGGTCTGGTGCATCTGCACACCGGCAAGGTGCGCGAGCTGTACCGGAACGAGGCGGGCGACCTCGTGATGGTCGCCAGCGACCGCATCTCCGCCTACGACTGGGTACTGCCGACCGAGATCCCCGACAAGGGCCGCGTCCTCACCCAGCTCTCCCTGTGGTGGTTCGAGCAGCTCGCCGACCTGGCCCCCAACCACGTCCTGAGCACCGAACTGCCCCCCGGCGCCCCCGCCGACTGGGAGGGCCGCGCCCTGGTCTGCAAGTCCCTGCGGATGGTCCCCGTGGAGTGCGTGGCCCGCGGCTACCTCACCGGATCGGGGCTGGCCGAGTACGACGAGAGCCGTACCGTCTGCGGTCTCGCCCTCCCCGAAGGCCTCGTCGACGGCTCGGAGCTGCCCGCCCCGATCTTCACCCCGGCCACCAAGGCCGAGGTCGGCGAGCACGACGAGAACGTCTCGTACGAGGAGGTCGTCCGCCAGGTCGGCGCGGACACCGCGGCGGCCCTGCGCCAGGCGACGCTGGCTGTCTACTCCCGTGCGCGGGACATCGCCCGCGACCGCGGCGTCATCCTGGCGGACACGAAGTTCGAGTTCGGCTTCGAGGGCGAGCGCCCCGAGGACCTCGTCCTCGCCGACGAGGTCCTCACCCCGGACTCCTCCCGCTTCTGGCCGGCCGACCGGTGGCAGCCGGGCCGTGCGCAGCCGTCGTACGACAAGCAGTTCGTCCGGGACTGGCTGACCTCGGCCGAGTCCGGCTGGGACCGCCGGAGCGAGCAGCCCCCGCCGCCGCTGCCGCAGCAGGTCGTGGACGCGACCCGCGCCAAGTACGTGGAGGCCTACGAGCGCCTGACCGGTCTGAGCTGGTCGTAGGCACCGCCGAGGCGGACACGGGAAAGCCCCCCGGCCGGAGCCGGGGGGCTTTCTCTCCTGGAGCGAACGACGAGGTTCGAACTCGCGACCTCAACCTTGGCAAGGTTGCGCTCTACCAACTGAGCTACGTTCGCACTGCGCCGTGGACTCCGTCCTGACTTCGTCGTGGACTTCGCCGTGGCGCGACAGCCACTATACCCAACCCCGCTCCCGGGCGAGCCGCACCGCCGCGTGCCGGTTCTCCGCACCGAGCTTGTTCGCGGCCGACGACAGGTAGTTCCGTACGGTCCCCTCGGCGAGCGCGGCGCGCTCGGCGATCTCCGCGATGGGCGCTCCGTCGGCGGCGTGCTCCAGCACCTCGGCCTCGCGCGCGGTCAGCGGCGAGTCCCCGGCGGAGATCGCGTCGGCGGCCAACTCGGGGTCGACGTAGCGGTTTCCGGCGTGCACCGTGCGGATCAGCTCGGCGAGCCGCTGGGCGCTGACCGTCTTGGGCACGAACCCGCGCACACCCGCCGCCAGCGCCCGTTTCAGATGCCCGGGCCGCCCGTGACTGGTCACGATCAGCACCCTGCACGCGGGCAGCTCCGTCCGCAGGGATGTGGCGACCTTCACACCGTCCGCGCCGGGCATCTGGAGATCCAGTACGGCGACGTCCGGCACGTGTGCCCGTGCCATCGCCAGGGCCTCCGGACCGGTGGCCGCCTCGGCGACCACGATGAGGTCGTCCTCCAGGGACAGCAGGGCCGCCAGCGCCCCGCGGATGAGGTGCTCGTCGTCGGCGAGCAGCACGCGTACGGGGGTTGTCACGACGCGGCCTCCAGCACGGCCCCGGCGGCGGCCGACGGCAGCGGTACCTCCGCCGTGAGCCGGAACACGCCCTTGCCGGCGCTCCCGGCCTCCAGCGTGCCGTCCACGGCGGACAGCCGTTCCCGCAGCCCCGCGAGCCCGGAGCCGCCCGAAGCGGCGGGGCGGTCCGACGCGGCGGTGCCGTCCGGGCCGACGGCGGGACTCGTCCCGGTCGCGTCCGCCACCCCGTCGTTCTCCACCGTCAGCACCACACGTCCCTCCGACATCCGCACCACCACGGCGACCTTCTCGGCGTCCCCGTGCCGCAGCACGTTCGTGGTCGCCTCCCGCACCACCCAGCCGAGCGCCGACTGCACCTCGGAGGGCAGCCCGGACGTCTCGCCGCTCACCTCGCAGTCGATCCCGGCCGCGGTGAGCACGCCCCGGGCGCCGGTGAGTTCGACCTCCAGGTCGGCCTCACGGTAGCCGCGGACGACGTCCCGGACCTCCCGCTGCGACTCCTGCGCGATGCGCTGCACCTCGATCATCTGCTCCACCGCTTCGGGCCGTCCGCGCCGGGACAGCTGGACGGCCAGCTCGCTCTTGAGCGCGATCACGGCCAGGTTCCGCCCCATCACGTCGTGCAGGTCCCGGCCGAACCGCAGCCGTTCCTCGGCGACCGCGAGCCGGGCGCGGGTCTCCTTGGCCTCGTCGAGCGTGTAGACCGCGTTGAGCAGCCAGACGGAGAAGATCGAGGTGAAGGCGAGGAACCCGCCGGCCACCAGCACGAGGCCCGCCACCGCGGCCGAGGCGATGCCCGGCATGCCCAACGGGAACGAGACGACACCGGCCCCCACCGCGAAGCCGCCGACGAGGGCGACCACGCGCCGCCGGTTGCGCACGCCGAGCGTGAGGGTGCCGGCGCCGAAGCACAGGACGCCTCCGAAGACGGATCCGGCCGCGGTGTCCACCCCGTCGCCGCCCGGTCCGCGCTCCGCGATCCCGACCGCGCCGATCGCGATCACCGCCGTGAGCACGGCGAGCGTCCACAGCAGCCGCAGGGGCTGCGCACGCCGGCCGCGCGTCCAGTCCAGAGCCCGGGAGGAGAAGAGCATGCAGACCGCGGCGTGCAGGACGACCAGCAGGGACAGCCCGGTCGCGAGCCGGGGCCCGACCTGGTCGAAGGCCGACACCCCGATGGTGAGGACCTCGATGAGCCCGAAGAAGTGGAAGGACCACCGGGTGTACGTCTCCACCTTCGCCGGCGTGCTCATCCGCCCCCACCAGCGCCTCGGCCTGCGCATGCCCTCGCTCGCCCCGCTCTCCCTGATCCCGGCCCTGGTCCCGGCCCCGGTCCCGGCCCTGATCCCGGTCCCGGTCTTCCCGTACGTCAGTGCCGTGGCTCCCAGCGGAACCACCGCCGTACAGCAAACACCGCGATGACGGTCCAGGCCACCGCCGTGGCCACGGAGCCCAGTGCCTCGTACGCCGACAGGTCACCGGTCCAGCCACCGCGCACCAGGGTGACGACGGGCGTCAGCGGCAGAAGCTCGCAGAGGGAGGCCAGCAGGTCGGGGAACAGCTCCAGCGGGACGAACATGCCGGAGCCGAGCATCGAGACCATCGTGAACGGCAGCGGTGTGACCTGCGCGCTCTCACCGGTCCGGGTGAAGCTCGCGGTGACGGCGGCGAGCGCGGCGCTCATCACGAGCCCGAGCAGCAGGCCGAGGACGGCCAGATGGGGCGCGGAGGGCGCGGACAGGTCCAGCAGGACGAAGCAGCCCGCGGCCAGCAGCAGGCTCTGCACGAACCCGCTGAGCACGGCCGGCATCGCGGAACCGCTCAGGATCTCGGCGTCGCGCAGTTCGCCGGTGCGCAGCCGCTTGAGGACGAGTTCCTCGCGCCGGACGACGAAGACGCCGACGAGGGCCGAGTAGACGGCGAACAGCAGGGAGAAGCCGATCGCGGCGGGCAGCACGAGCGTGCCGGTGGTCAGTCCGGCCTCGGCGAGGTCCATCTCCTTGGACGCGGACCAGACGCTGAACGGGAGCACCAGCGGGACGAAGAGGGCGGCGAAGACGGTGCCCTTGTTCCGTCCGAGCAGGATCATCTCGGCACGGGCGAGGGCGGTCATGCGCCCCGTCGGCGTGGTGAGCGGGGCGTTCGTGGCGCGCTCCGGGGAACGCTCCGTGGTCGTGGCGCTCATGCCGCGAGCTCCTTTGCCGGTCGTGGCGCTCATACCGCGTGCTCCTTCGCCGTCGTCCCGCGGGCCGTGCTCGCGGAGGCCTCCTTCGCGATCTCCAGGAAGGCCTCCTCCAGGGATGCGGACCGTACGTCCAGGCGGCGCAGCTCCACGCCGGCCTGCCCGGCCCAGGTCAGCAGCCCGGTGGCCGCGCGCTGCAGTTCGTGGGTGCGCAGCCTGACCGTCCGCCCCTCGGCCTCGTGGCCGCTGACGCCCAGTTCGGCGAGTGGCGGCAGGTCGCCCACGAAGTAGCCGTCGGGCAGCTCGAAGGAGATCCGGGAGGGCCGCTCGGCGGTCACCTCGGCCGGGGTCCCGGTGGTGGCGATCCGGCCCTCGTGCATGATCGCGAGCCGGTCGGCGAGATGCTCGGCCTCTTCCAGGTAGTGCGTGGTCAGCAGCACCGTCGTACCGCCGTCGCGCAGGGCGCTCACCAACTCCCAGGTGTCCCGGCGGCCTTCGGCGTCCAGTCCGGTGCTGGGCTCGTCGAGGAAGAGCACCTCGGGGTCGCCGAGGAGCGCGAGCGCCAGGTCCAGGCGGCGGCGCTGGCCGCCGGACAGCTGCTTCACGCGGATGCCGGCCTTGGACTCCAGCCCGACCACCCCCAGTACCTCCATCACGGGGCGGGCCCCGCTCACGCATCCCGCCCACATCCGGGCGGTCTCGACGACGGTCAGCTCGGACGGGAAGCCGCCCTCCTGGAGCATCACCCCGGTGCGGGGCCGTACGGCGGCCCGCTCGGTGTACGGGTCGTGCCCGAGGACGCGCACCCGCCCGCCGGCCGGAGCGGCGAGGCCCTCCAGCAGCTCGACCGTCGACGTCTTGCCGGCGCCGTTGGTGCCCAGCAGTGCGAACACCTCTCCGCGGCGCACGGAGAAGTCGATCCCGCGCACGGCTTCGAACCCGCCCCCGTACACACGCCGGAGGTCGGTGACCTCAATCACGTGTTCGTGTCCGTTTGATTGCATGGCTCAAGCATCCCGGTGGTTCGGACCGGACGACAGTGCGGCCCGTCATCGCCCGGTATGACAAATGTCAGACGGGCCGCCGCACCCCGGGGCGGCCCCGGCCGTGGGCACACGAAAAGACCCCGGTCCTTGGAGGACCGGGGTCTGATTCCCGAGCGGACGACGAGGTTCGAACTCGCGACCTCAACCTTGGCAAGGTTGCGCTCTACCAACTGAGCTACGTCCGCATTGCCCCCGACCGGCCTTCACCGATCGGTGCGAGCACCAGCCTACCTGATCGACTTGCGTGATCGGTACGGCGATGCAGAGCGGGTGACAGGAATTGCACACTGCGCCTTCCCCCTGGAAGGGGGATGTTCTACTACTGAACTACACCCGCATGTTCCGTGAGCTGGGCTTTTCGGCCTCGCCCCTCGGCGTGCTCCAGACTTTAGCTGATCACCCGGGGTGCTGCGCAAGTCGGTTGACGCGAGGGCCGGCCGAGCGGCGGCCGAGGGGTGGCCGCCCACCCCGGCCGCACGGAGCGGCTGACCGTGTTCCGTGCGTCGGGGTGGGCCCGAGGCGGCCTCACTGCGCCTCGGCGAACGCCTCGTACACCTTCTTCGGGATCCGGCCCCGCGCGGGCACGTCCATCTTGTTCGCCTGCGCCCAGGCCCGGACCGCCGCCGGGTCGGGGGCGACCTCCGTCTGCCGGTACGCCTTGCCGGAACGCGAGCGCTTGCGGCCGGCCGAGACGTACGGTTCGAGCGCCTTGCGCAGTTCCCGGGCATTGGTTTCGTTCAGGTCGATCTCGTACATCCGGCCGTCGACACCGAAGGCGATCGTCTCCGCCGCTTCCGAGCCGTCGATGTCGTCAAAGAGAGTGACTACGACACGCTGCGCCACGAATATCGGTCCCTTCGTGCGGCATCTCCGCCATGACGTGCCAAGACGCCGCGATGATGCCGACTGTTCGCCTGTAATTGGGCAAAGTATCGGCTAATGACATTTCATTTGTACAGTGCCCGGCATTGCAATGGGAAGCCCGACTAAATCTCTCCGCGTGTCCGGAATCAAGGTGGGAGCGCGGGCGACTTCGATTGAGGGTGGTGGTGGGAGACGGGTGGGCGCAATAGGCGTCCGGGATCGATCCGGGATCTTTCCCGAAGCTTTTCGTTGCGGCCTCCTCCCGATGCCGGACCGTGACAGGGCTCACGTAGTTTCCTCCAAGGCTACGCGCGTAGAAAATTTGTACGGGTAGTCTGAAGGGACCTGCTCAGCACCACACACCGGGAGTGCCAGTGGCACGCGTCGTAGTCGACGTCATGCTCAAGCCGGAGATCCTCGACCCCCAGGGCCAGGCGGTGCAGCGCGCACTGCCGCGGCTGGGTTTCGAGGGGATCTCGGACGTACGTCAGGGAAAGCGATTCGAACTGGAAGTGGAGGGGCCGGTCGACGACGCCGCCCTGGCCCGCATCCATGATCTTGCGGAATCCTTCCTCGCCAACACCGTGATCGAGGACTTCACCGTCAAGGTCGAGTCCGATGACGTAGTCGCGGGGGCCGTGAAGTGACCGCTCGTATTGGCGTCGTCACTTTCCCCGGCAGCCTCGACGACCGGGACACACAGCGCGCGATCCGCGTCTCCGGCGCCGAACCCGTCGCCCTCTGGCACAAGGACAAGGACCTCAAGCAGGTCGACGCCGTGGTGCTCTGCGGTGGTTTCTCGTACGGCGACTATCTGCGCGCCGGCGCCATCGCGCGCTTCTCGCCGGTGATGGACACCGTCATCGACCAGGCCAAGGCCGGACTGCCGGTCCTCGGCATCTGCAACGGCTTCCAGATCCTCACCGAGGCGCACCTGCTCCCCGGCGGCATGCTGGGCAACGACCACCTGCACTTCATCTGCCGCGACCAGAAGCTGCGGGTGGAGAACGCGGACACGTCCTGGACCAGCGACTACAGCGCCGGCCAGGAGATCAACATCCCGTTGAAGAACATGGACGGCCGTTACGTCGCCGACCAGCGCACGCTGGACGAGCTGGAGGCCGAGGGCCGCGTCGCCTTCCGCTACCTCGACGTCAACCCCAACGGCTCGCTCAACGACATCGCCGGCATCTCCAACGCCGCCGGAAACGTCGTCGGCCTCATGCCGCACCCCGAGCACGCCGTCGAGCCGCTGATCGGCACCGGCCGTACCGACGGCCTCCCGTTCTTCACCTCGATCCTCAAGAAGCTGGTCAACGCATGAGCCGGACGCCTCTGGACACGGTCGAGCACGCGGCCGCGACCCCCGACGTCGAGCTGCCCTGGGCCGAGCTGGGCCTGAAGAAGGACGAGTACGAGCGGGTGGTGGAGATCCTCGGCCGCCGCCCGACCGGCGCCGAGCTCGCCATGTACTCCGTCATGTGGTCCGAGCACTGCTCGTACAAGAGCAGCAAGGTCCACCTGCGCCAGTTCGGCGAGAAGGCCCCCGAGTCCGACGCGATGCTCGTCGGCATCGGCGAGAACGCCGGTGTCGTCGACGTCGGCCAGGGCTACGCGGTCACCTTCAAGGTCGAGTCGCACAACCACCCCTCCTACGTGGAGCCCTACCAGGGCGCGGCCACGGGTGTCGGCGGCATCGTCCGCGACATCATCGCGATGGGCGCCCGCCCGGTGGCCGTCGTGGACCCCCTGCGCTTCGGCGCCGCGGACCACCCCGACACCAAGCGCGTCCTGCCCGGCGTCGTCGCCGGGATCGGCGGCTACGGCAACTGCCTGGGCCTGCCCAACATCGGCGGCGAGGTCGTCTTCGACGCCTGCTACCAGGGCAACCCGCTGGTCAACGCCGGTGCCATCGGCGTCATGCGGCACGAGGACATCCATCTCGCCAAGGCGTCCGGCGCGGGCAACAAGGTCATCCTCTACGGCGCCCGCACGGGCGGCGACGGCATCGGCGGCGCCTCGATCCTGGCCTCGGAGACGTTCGACGACGCCAAGCCGTCGAAGCGCCCCGCCGTCCAGGTCGGCGACCCCTTCCAGGAGAAGCTCCTCATCGAGTGCACCCTGGAGGCGTTCCAGGAGAAGCTGGTCGTCGGCATCCAGGACCTCGGCGCGGCGGGCCTGTCCTGCGCCACGTCCGAGCTGGCGTCGAACGGCTCCGGCGGCATGCGCGTCACCCTGGACGACGTCCCGCTGCGCGACTCGACCCTGTCTCCCGAGGAAATCCTCATGAGCGAGTCGCAGGAGCGCATGTGCGCGGTCGTGGAGCCGGAGAAGGTCGACCGCTTCCTGGAGATCTGCGACAAGTGGGACGTCATCGCCACCGTCATCGGTGAGGTGACCGACGGTGACCGCCTGGAGATCTTCTGGCACGGTGGCAAGATCGTCGACGTCGACCCGCGCACCGTCGCCCACGACGGCCCGGTCTACGAGCGTCCCTACGCCCGCCCCGACTGGCAGGACGCCCTCCAGGCCGACGACGCGAACAAGCTGCCGCGGCCGGAGACGGGCGAGCAGCTCAAGGACCAGGTCCTGAAGCTGGTCGGGTCCCCGAACCAGGCGTCCAAGCAGTGGATCACCCAGCAGTACGACCACTTCGTGCAGGGCAACACGGTCCTCGCCCAGCCCGAGGACTCGGGCATGATCCGCGTGGACGAGGAGTCCGGCCTCGGCGTGGCCATCGCCACCGACGGCAACGGCCGGTACGCCAAGCTCGACCCGTACACGGGCGCGCAGCTGGCCCTCGCGGAGGCCTACCGCAACGTGGCGACGACCGGCGCGAAGCCCCTCGCGGTCTCCGACTGCCTGAACTTCGGCTCGCCGGAGGACCCGGCGGTCATGTGGCAGTTCGCGGAGGCCGTGCGCGGTCTGGCCGACGGCTGCCTGCAGCTCGGCACCCCGGTGACCGGCGGCAACGTCTCGCTCTACAACCAGACCGGCGAGGCGGCCATCCATCCCACGCCCGTGGTGGCCGTGCTGGGCGTCATCGACGACGTGGCCCGTCGCACGCCGGTCGCCTTCCAGGAGGACGGCCACCTGCTGTACCTCCTCGGTGACACCCGTGAGGAGTTCGGCGGCTCGGCCTGGTCCCAGGTGATCCACGACCACCTCGGCGGCCTGCCCCCGAAGGTCGACCTGGAGCGCGAGCGCCTCCTCGGCGAGATCCTGATCTCGGCCTCCCGCGACGGCATGATCGACTCCGCGCACGACCTGTCCGACGGCGGTCTGGTCCAGGCGGTCGTCGAGTCGGCGCTGCTCGGCGGCAAGGGCGCGCGTCTGGTCGTACCGGACGGCCTCGACGCCTTCACGTTCCTGTTCTCGGAGTCGGCGGGCCGCGCGGTCGTCGCCGTCCCGCGCTCGGAGGAGCTCCGCTTCACCGACATGTGCGGCGCCCGCGGCCTGCCCGCGACTCGCATCGGTGTCGTGGACGGAGACGCGGTGGAGGTCCAGGGCGAGTTCTCGCTGCCCCTGGCCGAACTGCGCACGGCGCACGAGGAGACGATCCCGGCGCTGCTCGCGTAGGCGGTCGCGCGAGGTCGTAACGAGGCCGAGGTCCCGTCCGGTTGGTTCCGGGCGGGACCTCGCCGCTTCAGCGCACGTAGTTCTTGAGGATCTCCGTGTCGAGTTCGATGCCGACCGGGGCGGGGAGGACCACCCGATCGCCGAACTTCGCGACGCGTACATCACGGTAGCCGCCAACACTCCGGTCCGGAGAGCTGTGCACTGTGACCGTGCAGGAATCCCGGTCGATCAAGAGGTACACGGGAATCCCGCCTCGCCGTAGGCGATCGGCTTCTCGCGACGGTCTCGTCGGTCCGTGTCCGAGTCGTAGTCCGAGTCGTAGGAGGTCACCTCGACGACCATGAGCGCTCCATCCGGGTCAGCCCACTCCCCGTGTCCGGCGAAGTGGGCCTCCGCTGTGAGGATGGCATCCGGTTTCGCCCTGCTTAGCCGGTACGCGTCGACGCGCAGGCCTTGGCCCTGCGCCAGGTCCAGTTCGGGCCGGCTCTGCATACAGCGCCGGGTCAGCCAAGACAAGATGGCGGTGTGGTCTCCGTCAGTCACTGCTTTGGTCCCGATCCGTCCGTCGACGAACTCCAGCGTGACGGTCTCGGGAGCGGCGGACGCGATCGCTTCGAACTCGTCCACCGACATCTGAGACGTGTGCTCGGCCATAACCGTCATGTTGCACCTCCCTCCAGGCGCGGACCAGTGTTTCGGGGCTGCGGGGCGGCGGGGCGGCAGTGCGGTCTTTCACGGCCGGACGTACGTACGAGTGAACACTTGCGTGAGATTACGGACTTACGTAATCTCGAAGAGTGGAGCAATTGGAACGACGCGTAGCCGACCTCGAACGGCGGCTCGCCGCGCTGGAAGCCGCAGAACGGCCCGCGCCCCGCCCCCAGGAAGGCGACTTCTGGGCCCTCGAGGGGCTGAAGGAGCAGCTCACCGCGCTGGGAGCGGCGGCCGGCGGGGTGCTGTTCACCGGCTCGGTACACCTGCCGACCGGTGAGCGGTACGAATGGCAGCACGGCGCCCTGACCGAGGGCCTGCTGGACGTCGACTGGGCCGACGCCGCCGAGGCGTTCGCCGCGCTCGGTCATCCCGTCCGGCTGCGGCTGCTGCGCGAGATCCTCGGCGGCCGGCGCACCGCGGCCGAGCTCGCCGAGCTGGACGAGGTGGGCACGACCGGCCAGATCTACCACCACCTCCGTCAGCTCACCGGCGCAGGCTGGCTGCACACCACCGGCCGGGGCCGCCACGAGGTGCCGCCGGGGCGGGTCGTACCGCTGCTGGTGGCGCTGTCGGCGGCCCGCGGCTGACCGGTAACGGCGCGATCCGAGCCGGGCAAGGTCAGGTCCGACCAAGGTCCGATCAAGGGGGAAGCATGTCCGCACGCAAGCTAGCCATGATCACCTTCAGGGCACTGCAACTGGGCTTCATCGCCCTGGTGACCGCCCACATCATCCTCGGTTTCGGGTATCCGTGGTGGTGGAACCTCCTGCTGCTGCCCCTGCCCTACGTCCTGATCACCGTGGTCAACCGGTGGGGCGGCGGTACCCCGGACGCCCCGCGCGTCGCCCGTGAACCCGTCGAGGTCGGCCCGCCCGTCACCGGCCGCTGGTCCGCGCTGAACAGCCCCGCCGACCGCACCCCGAGCCACGGCGTCCACGCCTACGGCCAGACCTTCGCCATCGACCTCGTGGCGGAGCCGGAGCCCGGCGCCCGTCCCGGCTTCCGCGTCCTGTGGCCGCTCGCCCGACGCAACCGCCACTTCCCGGCGTTCGGCGCTCCGCTGCTCGCGGTGGCCGACGGCACGGTCGTCCGGACCGACGGCACCCAGCGCGACCACCTGAGCCGCAACTCGCTGCCCGCGCTGCTGTACCTGATGCTCGTCGAGGGCTCGGTCCGAGAGATGGCCGGGGTCCGCCGGATCGTCGGCAACCATCTGGTGCTGGACCTCGGCGACGGCACGTACGCGATGTACGCCCACGTGCGGCGCGGTTCGTTCACCGTCCGCGAGGGCGACCGGGTGCGCGCCGGGCAGTTGCTCGCCCGGTGCGGCAACTCCGGCAACTCCACCGAGCCGCACGTCCACTTCCAGCTGATGGACGGCCCCGACCCGGACATCGCCCGGGGCGTCCCCTTCACCTGGCGCGGCATCGGCGTCCCGCGCAACGGCGAGATCTTCGAGGCGCCTTCGCCGACGACCGCACCCGCATAGGCTCCCCTCATGCCACCGGCCAGAAAACGCCCACGCGCCTACGACCCCGCCCGGACCCGCACCGCCGTACTCGCCCAGTTCGGGAACGTACGGGCGGCCGTCCGCGGCCTCGGCCCCGAGCAGTTCGCGCTGCCGACGCGGCTCGGCGACTGGACCGTGCGAGAGCTGGTCGCGCACATCGGGACGGCGCTGACCGTCGTGGACCGGCTGCTCGGGGAGCCGGAGCCCGCGCGGCAGGACGGGCACCTGCTCGACTGGCCGGCCGCGATCGCCGCCGACGCGGACACCATCGACGGCACCGCCCGCCGGCTGGCGGCGGACCACCACGACCTCGACGCCCACCTGGCCGAAGCCGAGCGGCGCTTCACCGAACGCCTCGACACCCACCCGGGCACCCGGCTGCTGCCCACCAGCGCGGGTGTGCTGCCGCTCGCCGACTACGTCGTCACCCGCACCGTCGAGCTGGTCGTCCACACCGACGACCTGAACGCCGCCGTGCCCGGCCTCGACGTGCCGTACGACCGGCAGGCCCTGGCCGCCGCCACCCGGCTGCTGGCCGACGCGCTCGCCGTGAAGGCGCCCGGCGGCTCGACGGAGGTGCGGATCCCCCCGTACGCCGTCGTGCAGTGCGTCGAGGGGCCCCGGCACACCCGCGGCACCCCGCCCAACGTCGTCGAGACCGACCCGCTGACCTGGATCAGGCTGGCCGCGGGACGGCTGACCTGGAAGGACGCCGTGGCCGGGGCGAAGGTGAGCGCGAGCGGCGAACGGGCCGACCTCGGGGAGCTGCTGCCACTGCTCAGCTGAGGGGAACCAGACCCTCCGCGTCTCCGTCGAATCGGCATGTACAGGCAGAAGCGGAAGCAGCAGCGCAGCAAGACCCTGACCGTGGCGGCCGTCGCCGCGCTCGTCCCCCTCGCGGCGGCCTGCGGCAGCGAGAAGGCCGGCGGCAGCGGCTCCGTCGGCGCGGACAAGCCCCTCACCGGCGTCCAGTGGAGCATCGACAGCGTCACCGTGGACGGCACCACCCACAGGGCGCCGGACGCGGCACGGGTCCGGATCGACGACAGCGGCGAGGCGGTGGGCAGCACCGGCTGCAACACCTTCAGCGCCCGCGCCGCCGTCGACGGCGAGCACGTCCGGCTCAGCGACGCCATGTTCACCGAGAAGGCCTGCGGCAAGACGCCCATCGACTTCGAGAAGTCCCTCGGCCGCACCCTCACCGCGGGTTCGCTCACCACCACGAGCGAGGGCGAGCGGCTGACCCTCACCACCTCCGACGGCGACACCGTCCGGCTCAGCAGGGCGAAGGACGCCTCCCTGTACGGCACGGAGTGGACCGTCACGGACCCGGACCCGGACACGAACCCGGCACCGGGCCGGAAGGGCCGCGCCCACCTCACCTTCGACCGGGACGCGAAGACCGTCGCCGGCCGCCTCCCCTGCAACCACGTCAACGCCGAGGCCACTGTCCGCGACGGACATATCACCCTCGGCACCCCGTCCACCACCCGAATGATGTGCGAAGGTTCACTCATGGACGCCGAGAAGCGGATGCTGCGCTTCTTCGGCGACCGGATCGACTACCGAATCGATCAGGGAATCCTCACGCTGACCAGCAAGGACGGCGACACCGTCCGGGCCGTCGCCGCGCAGTGACCCGCGCGTGAGCCCATGTCCCCAATTCGGACCAGTGGTCGACCTCGCCTACACTCGGAGACGTGCCACGTGGTGACGGTCGACTCAATCACGATCTGCTTCCCGGCGAGAAGGGCCCCCAGGACGCTTGCGGCGTCTTCGGTGTCTGGGCTCCGGGCGAAGAGGTCGCAAAGCTCACGTACTTCGGGCTCTACGCCCTCCAGCATCGGGGCCAGGAATCCGCGGGAATCGCGGTCAGCAACGGCTCCCAGATCCTCGTCTTCAAGGACATGGGCCTGGTTTCCCAGGTCTTCGACGAAACCTCTCTCGGTTCGCTCCAGGGTCACATCGCGGTCGGTCACGCCCGCTACTCGACCACCGGTGCCTCCGTGTGGGAGAACGCCCAGCCGACGTTCCGTGCCACCGCGCAGGGCTCCATCGCGCTCGGGCACAACGGCAACCTCGTCAACACCGCCCAGCTCGCCGAGATGGTCGCCGACCTGCCCAAGCAGGACGGCCGGTCCACGCGGGTCGCGGCGACCAACGACACCGACCTGCTGACCGCGCTCCTCGCGGCCCAGGTCGACGACGACGGCAAGCCGCTGACCATCGAGGAGGCCGCGCACGAGATCCTTCCCCAGGTCATGGGCGCCTTCTCGCTCGTCTTCATGGACGAGCACACCCTCTACGCCGCCCGTGACCCGCAGGGCATCCGTCCGCTGGTCCTCGGCCGGCTGGAGCGCGGCTGGGTCGTCGCCTCCGAGTCCGCCGCCCTCGACATCTGCGGCGCCTCCTACGTCCGCGAGATCGAGCCGGGCGAGTTCGTCGCCATCGACGAGAACGGCCTGCGCACTTCCCGATTCGCGGAAGCGAAGCCCAAGGGCTGTGTCTTCGAGTACGTGTACCTGGCCCGCCCGGACACGGACATCGCCGGCCGCAACGTCTACCTCTCGCGCGTCGAGATGGGCCGCAAGCTGGCGAAGGAGGCCCCCGCCGAGGCCGACCTGGTCATAGCGACCCCGGAGTCCGGCACCCCCGCCGCCATCGGGTACGCCGAGGCCTCCGGCATCCCCTTCGGCGCCGGTCTGGTGAAGAACGCCTACGTCGGCCGCACCTTCATCCAGCCCTCGCAGACCATCCGCCAGCTCGGCATCCGCCTGAAGCTGAACCCCCTGAAGGAAGTCATCAAGGGCAAGCGGCTGGTCGTCGTGGACGACTCCATCGTCCGCGGCAACACCCAGCGGGCCCTGGTCCGCATGCTCCGCGAGGCCGGCGCCGCCGAGGTCCACATCCGGATCTCGTCCCCGCCGGTGAAGTGGCCCTGTTTCTTCGGCATCGACTTCGCGACCCGCGCCGAGCTCATCGCCAACGGCATGAGCGTCGACGAGATCGGCACCTCCATGGGCGCCGACTCCCTGGCGTACATCTCCATCGACGGCATGATCGAGGCGACCACCATCGCCAAGCCGAACCTGTGCCGCGCCTGCTTCGACGGCGAGTACCCGATGGAGCTTCCCGACCCCGAGCTGCTCGGCAAGCAGCTCCTGGAGACCGAGCTGGCCGCCGGGCCCGCCGGTACGGCCGCCACCGACGCCATCCGTCGCCCGTAGCCGCCCGCCCCCTGGCCCTCCCTGCCGTACGACACGAAGGTTCACATCGTCATGCCTGACACAACTGGTGCCAGCTACGCAGCCGCGGGCGTCGACATCGAGGCGGGCGACCGCGCCGTCGAGCTCATGAAGGAGTGGGTGAAGAAGACGCAGCGCCCCGAGGTCCTCGGCGGCCTCGGCGGCTTCGCCGGCCTCTTCGACGCCTCCGCCCTCAAGCGCTACGAGCGCCCTCTGCTCGCCTCCGCCACCGACGGCGTCGGCACCAAGGTCGACATCGCCCGGCAGCTCGGCGTGTACGACACCATCGGCCACGACCTGGTCGCCATGGTCATGGACGACATCGTCGTGTGCGGAGCGGAGCCGCTCTTCATGACCGACTACATCTGCGTCGGCAAGGTGCATCCCGAGCGTGTCGCCGCCATCGTCAAGGGCATCGCCGAGGGCTGCGTACTGGCCGGCTGTGCCCTGGTGGGCGGCGAGACGGCCGAGCACCCCGGCCTGCTCGGCGAGGACGACTTCGACGTCGCCGGCGCCGGTACGGGCGTCGTGGAGGCCGACCGGCTGCTGGGCGCCGAGCGCATCCGTAAGGGTGACGCGGTCGTCGCCATGGCGGCCTCCGGGCTTCACTCGAACGGGTACTCACTCGTCCGCCACGTCCTGCTGAACGAGGGCGGCCTGTCCCTGGACGCGCACCTCGACGGCCTCGGCCGCACCCTCGGCGAGGAGCTGCTGGAGCCCACCAAGATCTACTCCCTGGACTGCCTGGCGCTCATGCGCACCGCCGACGTCCACGCCTTCAGCCACGTCACCGGCGGCGGACTCGCCGCCAACCTGGCCCGCGTGATCCCCGACGGCCTGCACGCGACCGTGGACCGGTCCACCTGGACCCCGGGCGCGATCTTCGACCTCGTCGGCACGACGGGCCGGGTGGAGCGCCTGGAGCTGGAGAAGACCCTCAACATGGGCGTGGGCATGATCGCCATCGTCCCCGAGGAGTCGACGGACGTGGCCCTGGCGACCCTGGCCGACCGCGGCGTGGACGCCTGGGTGGCCGGCGAGATCACCGACCGCGACGACCACGGGACGGGCGCCGCCCTCGTCGGCGACTACGCCGCCTGAGGCAACGGCCGTGCGGATGGCACAGCACCTGACGGCCGTGCGGATGGCACAGCATCCGACGGCCGTACGGGTAGCACAGAACCCGGTCGGTGACGTGAGTCACCGACCGGGTGAGTGTTAAGTGCAGGGTCAAGCGCCGCGTCGCTGTTGCGGGGACTGGCCGTCCTCGTCCTGGTCGTCGTCCTCATAGAGGTCGGCGTACCGTGCGTACACGTCATCGTCCTGCTCATCGTCCTCGAATTGCTCGCCGTTAGGCGGTTGCGGATTCGACGGCGATGCGCCCAGCTCCTCGGCCAGGCGGGAGAGATCAGTCCCACCGCTGTTGTACTTCAGCTGGCGGGCGACCTTCGTCTGCTTGGCCTTGGCCCGGCCGCGCCCCATGGCTCGACCCCCTCAACGACGGGGCTCGACGGCCCCAGAGTCTTGACACGCGTTCATGGTCCGGAACGGGCTCTCCGTGGAGAGACCGGTCCGTAGGGCTTCCACGGTACCTGAGCCCACGCCCATACGGTACGTCGCCCGTAGGACGTGGCCACGCCCAGAACCTGCGAGGTGCCCCGTCCTCGCTGGTCAACGGCGATTTTAACCACCTTTCGACGCTCGACCCGCCGGGATAAGTGAGAGTTCTCTCCAACTGCCCTCCGGCGGGTACCGCTCAAACATTCGATGACCCTTCCCCGAACAGGCGCGGGATCACCGCCTGATCGCCGTCGGATCGCCACCGGATCATCGTGGGACCGCGGCCGGGTCGCGGCCGGGTCGCCGTCCGACCGGCGTGCGCTCAGCGCCGGGTACGTGCCTCCGCCATCCGCTGCTCGGCGATCCGGTCGGCCGCGGCGGCCGGCGGAATACCGTCCTCCTTCGCACGTGCGAATATGGCCAGCGTGGTGTCGTAGATCTTCGCGGCCTTCGCCTTGCACCGGTCGAAGTCGAAGCCGTGCAGCTCGTCGGCGACCTGGATGACACCGCCGGCGTTCACCACGTAATCCGGCGCGTAGAGGATCCCGCGGTCGGCGAGGTCCTTCTCCACGCCCGGGTGGGCGAGCTGGTTGTTGGCCGCGCCGCACACCACCTTGGCGGTCAGCACCGGCACGGTGTCGTCGTTCAGCGCGCCGCCGAGCGCGCAGGGCGCGTAGACGTCCAGGTTCTCCACCCGGATCAGCGCGTCGGTGTCGGCGACGGCGACCACCGACGGGTGCCGTTCGGTGATGCCCCGCACGACGTCCTTGCGCACGTCCGTGATGACGACGTGGGCACCCTCGGCGAGCAGGTGCTCGACCAGGTGGTGGCCGACCTTGCCGACGCCGGCGATGCCGACGGTGCGGTCGCGCAGCGTCGGGTCGCCCCACAGGTGCTGGGCGGCGGCCCGCATGCCCTGGTAGACGCCGAAGGAGGTCAGCACGGAGGAGTCGCCCGCGCCGCCGTTCTCGGGGGAGCGACCGGTCGTCCAGCGGCACTCGCGCGCCACGACGTCCATGTCGGCGACGTACGTACCGACGTCGCAGGCCGTGACGTACCGGCCGCCGAGCGAGGCCACGCACCGGCCGTAGGCGAGGAGCAGCTCCTCGCTCTTGATCTGCTCCGGATCACCGATGATCACGGCCTTGCCGCCGCCGTGCTCGAGACCGGCCATGGCGTTCTTGTACGACATCCCGCGCGCGAGGTTCAACGCGTCGGCGACGGCCTCCGCCTCGCTCGCGTACGGGTAGAAGCGCGTACCGCCGAGCGCGGGGCCCAGGTCGGTGGAGTGGATGGCGATGACGGCCTTGAGACCGCTGGCACGGTCCTGGCAGAGCACGACTTGCTCATGACCCCCCTGGTCCGACTGGAACAGGGTGTGCAGTACATCAGCAGGTGCGCCGGTTACGTCGGTCACGGTGGTGACTCCTGTGTAGGTGCGGCGAGTGAGGACGGTCCCCGTCGGGGTCCCCCCGCGCTTGTGGCAGAGGGGGAGGGTGGCGGGAACTTTGGCATGAGATTAGAGCCTGGGGCTGCCCGCCCGCCGCACAGTGCTCAGGATCACCTCCGCACGGAGTACGCAGGTGCGACGATTGGCAGGGATTCCCGCGCGCCCGTGCTCGGTTCCCGCAGGTTTTCGCCGCGGTGTGCGGGGGAGGGAGCATGGCGTGCCCAAGGTGTCCTCGGTGATCGTCCCCTACGCGGCGTACCTGCGCGTGTACGAGCCGCTGGCCGCCTTCCCGGAGCCGGAGCGGGGCCACTGGACCCGCTACGCCCGCCGCCCCGACCTGCCCTCCTACCAGGACGAACTCCGCCGCTCCCTGACCGACCTGCTGCCCACCCCGCCCGTGGCGGTGCCGGTGCACGAGAGCGGGGACGCCTTCGTGACCGAGGTCGACGGCGTCGTCTGCGTCTGCCCCTGGCGGACCCGGCTGCGCGGCTGGCAGGCCCTGGGGGAACTGGCCGAGGACTTCCCGGAGCCGGTGCTGGACGCCCTGCTCCCGCCGGTCGTACGCCGCCAGTCCGCCCAGGACTACGAGCGCTGGCTGGAGCGCAACCCCGACGCCCGTCCCTGGATCCGCACCGCGACCTGGCAGGTGCCGATCAACTGGTTCGTGCTGGTCTCCGACGCGGAGCGGGAGTACGACAAGGGAAGCGACGGCGAGGGGGCGGCCGCACCGGTGCTGCGCTACCGGACGCCGATGGCGCAGGCCCGCAGGCGGGTGGCCCGGGGCCTGCGGGCCCTGAAGGAGGCCATGGACGAGGGGCCGCTCATCGACGGCCTGGTCGACGTCGGGCGCTGGCTGGAGGAGTTCCACCCGCGCTCGCTGGTGGAGCTCGACTACGGCGGGCTCGTGCACGCCGTGCCGGCCGGCGAGTTGGAGGACGACCACTCCGCGGCCGATGTGGCCGAGGGCATCGAGGCGCTGCGCCACGGCGACGGGGTCACGGCGGGGGCCGCGTACGGGCGGCTCGTGGAGCGCTGGCGGGCGGTGCGGGACCGGCGGTCGGCGAACTGACGTTTGACGTACCGCCCGATGTGAGGTTTGGTCTTCCGGTCCGACACCCGTCCGGTGTGGGCTGATGTCCTGTCAAGAAGGGACGTAGGTCCCGATCCGGGCGTATGTGTCAAGCGTGACGGACCGCACGTACAGCACTCTTGCGCCGCTTCCCCCTCCTCGTGCCAAAATAGGACAAGGAGCCCGGGGAGGGCTCCTTCCGTCCTGCCGTGGTGCACTGTGGGTGGAATCTCGGCATTGCACGCTTTGGGGGGTCTGATGACTGCTGATCGTCCTGTGACTGATCGTCACAGTGGCGTGACTGTCCGCTATGGCATGGTCCATCGGCTTCCGTCGCTGATGAACACCTGGGAGGGCAATTCCATCGGTTTGGCCGACGCGGCTGGACAGATGGTGTAGTTGTAGTGCCGAGGACAAGCCGTTCGTCCTATAACCGACTCGACTCGCGTCCGCCATTTCGGGCAACGCGGGTCAAGGTGCAGAATTTAGAGGAAAGAACCGAGAAGGTTCGGTTCTCCCGAGGAGGCCGCTCATGACCGCTCGCACCCCTGATGCCGAGCCGCTGCTGACCCCGGCTGAGGTCGCCACCATGTTCCGCGTCGACCCGAAGACGGTCACGCGCTGGGCGAAGGCCGGCAAGCTCACGTCGATCCGCACGCTCGGCGGGCATCGCCGCTACCGCGAAGCCGAGGTCCGCGCTCTGCTCGCGGGCATTCCGCAGCAGCGCAGCGAGGCCTGAACAACTGAATAACCGGGCAAAACGGTAGATCCCCCAATCTGCCGAGGTGCTCGGAACCACAGCTTCGAACGACGCCGTTCCTGCCCCAACAGGGGTGCGTCGTGGATCGCGCTGGACTCCGCCGGGTCCAGCGCGATCTTTTTGTGTCCGATCCTGTGCCGGCCGGTGAGCTGCCGGCGGCTCCTGTGAGCGGCCTTGTCGGAGTCTGGGGAGGGGTGTCGGATCGGCTGTGCGTGGACTGCGGAGGGCAGTGCAATTGCACATATTAAATTGACTAGTTGTAGGGGAGCCGTAAGTGCCACGGTTTCAAAAACTCATGCGGTGACACCCGTCACACGGCGTGGAGCTTGTTGGCTCCGACGCATGTGCGTTATGGGGAGGCGAGGGCTCCAGCAGGTCGGCGAGGCAAGGGTGTTGGGACCGGCGGACCTCACGCGGTGGATGCGCTCCCGTCTCCGGCGCCCTCTTGACGGCCCGTAGGAGACTGCGGGGCGGGTGAGTCCAGCGCCAGCCGCAGCAGCCGGTGGCAGATCGGACAGTGGCGCGTCAGATGGCCGTACGACGACGCGGCCGAGAGATGCGCGCGGAGCAGGGCCCGCGTCTCGTGCCTGACCGATGCCGCCATACGCCGCCTCCAGGGGCCACACGGGGAACGTGCCCTGTCTTTGGAGTACCGAGCGAATGTGACGCCGTCAAGGCCGCCAGAAGGCCGCTGAGCGCTTTTGGGGGAGGAGGGGAGGGATGTGCGGAGGGAGTGCGGGAACGAGGCCCGCGCCGAGCCTGCGGGAGGCGTACGGGGGAGAGCCGTGCAGCGGCCGAAGCGGGAGGCGTGCGGGAGGAGCCCCGCACGGGCCGGGAGCGGGAGGCGTTCAGGAGAAGCCCCGCAGAGGCCGGGACGGGAGGGGCACGAAAAAGAGACCCGCACCGGTGACGGTGCGGGTCTCTTCTCTGCGGTCCTGACGGGATTTGAACCCGCGGCCTCCACCTTGACAGGGTGGCGAGCACTCCAAACTGCTCCACAGGACCAGGTTTTGCCGCGCTTTCTTGCGTTGCGCTGCGAGAAGAGACTCTACAGGAGGGCGAGCCCCCGGGTCGAACTCACCCTCCGTGCGGGCCCCGTCACGGCGCGAGCGCGTCGATGGCCTTCACGATCCGCTTGTCGGAGACGGGGTACGCCGTGCCCAGCGCGTGCGCGAAATAGCTGACCCGGAGTTCCTCGATCATCCAGCGGACGTCCAGGACCTGCCGCGGGACCGGCCGGCCCTGCGGCATCTGCTCCAGCAGCCACGCGTACTCGTCCCGCATCTCGTGGACCTTCTCCATCCGGGACGTGTCCCGCTGGACGCCGGTCGGCATCTGCTGGAGCCGCCGGTCGGCGGCGACCAGATAGCGCATCAGGTCCGGCAGCCGCCCGATCCCCGCCTCCGTGACGAATCCCGGCTTCACCAGCGCGTCCAACTGCCCGCGCACGTCCTGGAGGTTCGCCAGCAGCGCGGGGCTCCGCACGGCCTTCAGGCGGCGCTCACAGGCCTGCCAGGCGGCCAGTACCTGCTGCACCTGGCCCACCGTGCGGACGGTCGTGTCGACGATCTCCGCGCGGACCTTGTCGTAGAGCTTCCGGTACGACTCCTCGTCCCACGCCGGCCCGCCGAAGTCCGCGATCAGCCGGTCCGCCGCCGCCGTCGCGCAGTCGTCGAACAGGGCCTGGACGGACCCGTGCGGATTCGCCGACAGGCCCAGCTTCTGCTGGTTCGTCAGCTTTTCGGACGCGAACTTCGCGGGGTTGACCGGGATGTTGCGCAGGATCAGCCGGCGCGTGCCCTTCCACATCGCCTGCGCCTGCTCGGCCTCGGTGTCGAAGAGGCGTACGGAGACCGTGTCGCCGTCGTCGACCAGCGCCGGATAGGCCTTCACCGGCTGGCCGGCCCGGCGCGTCTCGAAGACACGGGACAGCGTGCCGATCGTCCAGTCCGTCAGCCCGGCACGTTCCAGGGACTCGCCGCCACTGCGCTCGGCGGTGGCCGCCGCGGCCTGGGAAAGGGCCTTGCGCGCCTTCGGCCTCAGCCGGAGCTTCAGGACTTCCAGGTCCTTGTCCTCGGCCAGCTTGCGGCGCCGCTCGTCGACGATCCGGAAAGTGATCTTGAGGTGGTCGGGGACCTTGGCCCAGTCGAAGTCCTCGGCGTCGAACGGCACTCCCACCATGCGCTTCAGCTCCCGCGCCATGGTCACCGTCAACGGCTCCTGAAGAGGCACGGCCCGTTCCAGGAACGCCTGCGCGTAGTTCGGCGCCGGTACGTAGTTGCGGCGGATCGGCTTGGGCAGGGAACGGATCAGCTCCGTGACGACCTGCTCCCGCAGCCCCGGGATCTGCCAGTCGAAGCCCTCGTCCGTGACCTGGTTGAGTACCTGGAGCGGCACGTGGACGGTCACGCCGTCGGCGTCCGCGCCCGGCTCGAACTGGTAGGTCACGCGGAACTTCAGCGGCCCCTGACGCCAGGAGTCCGGATAGTCGTCCTTGGTGACCGCCCCCGCCTTCTCGTTGATGAGCATCTCGCGCTCGAAGTCGAGGAAGTCGGGCTGCTCGTGCCGCTTGTGCTTCCACCACGAGTCGAAGTGCGCACCCGAGACGACGTGTTCGGGCACCCGCTGGTCGTAGAAGTCGAACAGCGTCTCGTCGTCGACCAGGATGTCCCGGCGCCGCGCGCGGTGCTCCAGCTCCTCGACCTCGGTCAGCAGCCGGCGGTTGTCCGCGAAGAACTTGTGGTGCGTACGCCAGTCACCCTCGACCAGGGCGTTGCGGATGAACAGCTCGCGGCTGACCTCCGGGTCGATCCGCCCGTAGTTCACCTTGCGCTGGGCCACGATCGGCACGCCGTACAGCGTGACCTTCTCGTACGCCATCACGGCCGCCTGGTCCTTCTCCCAGTGCGGTTCGCTGTACGTCCGCTTGAGGAGGTGCCCGGCGAGCGGCTCCACCCACTCCGGTTCGATCTTCGCGTTGACGCGGGCCCAGAGGCGGGAGGTCTCCACCAGCTCGGCGGACATCACGAAGCGCGGGGGTTTCTTGAAGAGCGCCGAACCGGGGAAGATCGCGAACTTGGCGCTGCGCGCGCCCAGGTACTCGTTCTTCGCGCCCTCCTTCACGTCCTTCATGCCGACGTGGGACAGGAGCCCGGCCAGCAGCGAGACGTGCACGCGGTCGTCCGGAGCGTCCTCATCGTTGAGATGGATGCCCATCTGCCTGGCGACCGTGCGCAGCTGCGTGTAGATGTCCTGCCACTCACGGATGCGCAGGAAGTTCAGGTACTCCTGTTTGCACATCCGGCGGAAGGACGAAGAGCCCCGCTCCTTCTGCTGCTCGCGCACGTACCGCCAGAGGTTGAGGAACGCGAGGAAGTCGCTGGTCTCGTCCTTGAAGCGGGCGTGCTGCTGGTCCGCCTGGGCCTGCTTGTCCGCCGGGCGCTCCCGCGGGTCCTGGATGGACAGCGCCGCCGCTATGACCATGACCTCGCGGACGCAGCCGTTCTTGTCGGCCTCCAGGACCATCCGCGCCAGCCGCGGGTCGACGGGCAGCTGGGCCAGTTTGCGCCCGGTGTCGGTGAGCCGCTTGCGTGCGTCCTTCTGCGCCGGGTCCAGCGCGCCCAGTTCCTGCAGGAGCTGCACACCGTCGCGGATGTTGCGGTGGTCCGGCGGGTCGATGAAGGGGAACTTCTCGATGTCGCCGAGGCCGGCCGCGGTCATCTGCAGGATGACGGAGGCGAGGTTCGTACGGAGGATCTCGGCGTCCGTGAACTCCGGCCGCGCGGTGAAGTCGTCCTCGGAGTACAGCCGGATGCAGATACCGTCGCTGGTCCGCCCGCAGCGGCCCTTGCGCTGGTTGGCGCTGGCCTGCGAGATCGGCTCGATCGGCAGCCGCTGCACCTTGGTGCGGTGGCTGTAGCGCGAGATCCGGGCGAAGCCGGGGTCGATGACGTACTTGATGCCCGGGACGGTGAGGGAGGTCTCGGCGACGTTGGTCGCCAGCACGATCCTCCGTCCGGTGTGCTGCTGGAAGACGCGGTGCTGCTCGGCGTGCGAGAGCCGGGCGTACAGCGGCAGCACCTCGGTGAACCTGTACTTCTTCTTCTCCAGCGCGTCCGCGGTGTCCCGGATCTCCCGTTCACCGGAGAGGAAGACGAGGATGTCGCCCTTGCCCTCCCCCATCAGCTCCTCGACGGCGTCGGTGATCGCGGTGATCTGGTCCCGGTCGGCGTCGTCCCCGTCCTCTTCGAGGAGCGGCCGGTAGCGCACCTCCACGGGATACGTCCGCCCGCTGACCTCGATGATCGGGGCGTCGCCGAAGTGCCGGGAGAAGCGCTCGGGATCGATGGTCGCCGACGTGATGACGACCTTGAGGTCCGGCCGCTTCGGCAGCAGCTGGGCGAGGTAGCCCAGCAGAAAGTCGATGTTGAGGGACCGCTCGTGGGCCTCGTCGATGATGATCGTGTCGTAGGCGCGCAGCTCGCGGTCGGTCTGGATCTCGGCGAGCAGGATGCCGTCCGTCATCAGCTTGATGAAGGTGGCGTCCGGGTTCACCTGGTCGGTGAACCGCACCTTCCAGCCGACGGCCTCACCGAGCGGGGTGTCCAGCTCGTCCGCCACCCGCTCGGCGACGGTACGCGCGGCGATCCGGCGGGGCTGGGTGTGCCCGATCATGCCGCGGACACCACGGCCCAGCTCGACACAGATCTTCGGGATCTGGGTGGTCTTCCCGGATCCCGTCTCACCGGCGACGATGACGACCTGGTGATCACGGATGGCCTCCGCGATCACGTCCTTCTTCTGGCTGACGGGCAGCTGCTCGGGGTAGCTGACGGCGGGCACACGAGCCCGGCGCTCACCGATGCGCTGCTCGGCCTTGGCCACCTCCGCCTCGATCTCGGCGAGGACGGCGGCACGGGCCTCCGGCTTACGGATCTTCCGCGCACCCTCGAGCCTCCGACCGAGCCGGTGCGAGTCGCGCAGGGACAGCTCGGTCAGCCGGGGTGCGAGGGCGCCGAGGGCGGGGGCGGGGTGCGTAGACATACGGACTCCAGGATCTCATCCCCGCGAATTTCGTGGCGAACGATTTCCGTCCGGTCGCATCGACCGTCTCCAGCGCAACACAAAACCCCCGTCGATGATCTCGACGGGGGTTGAATGTGGCTGGGGCCGGGGTCGAACCGGCGACCTTCCGATTTTCAGTCGGACGCTCGTACCAACTGAGCTACCCAGCCGCGAGGTTTCACGTGAAACCTCAGCGGTCCTGACGGGATTTGAACCCGCGGCCTCCACCTTGACAGGGTGGCGAGCACTCCAAACTGCTCCACAGGACCAAGCTTGTGTACGACAGTGTCGCACACTGTACTGCGTGCCCCCAACGGGATTCGAACCCGTGCTACCGCCTTGAAAGGGCGGCGTCCTAGGCCGCTAGACGATGAGGGCTATCGGCCCGCCTGGGCGCTTCTCAGCGCGTCGGGGACGTGAGAAGCATATGGGATGGCGGTGGGTATCGCCAAAACGGTTTTACGGAGGGCTGGGGGACGGGCCGGCCGGTGTGGTGCCCGTGGGGTCCGCACCGGTGGGGGAGGGGCTGGTGCCCGTCGGGGACGGGGTCGCGCCCGGCTGGTTCTCCCTGGGCAGGTGGCGGCTGACCTCCGCCGTCGTCAGGCCCAGGCCGCCCAGCTTGATCTCGTCCCAGGCCTGGAGGCGACGGCTGTCCCGGTCGAAGTAGAGGATCGACGCCTGGATCGGGTCGGGGTACTCGCCCTCGACCGCGCGCAGGCCGCTGCCGCCGGTGGAGCCCTCGATGCGCAGGCGGGTGCCGTACTTCATGACCTCCATGTCCTCGTGATGGACGTGACCCGCGAGCACCAGCGGCACCGCGCCGTCCACCTCGCGGGCCGCCGACGGCTCGTGGGCGATGGCGACGTCCACGGGGGTACCGGCCGCGCTCTGGTCGCGCAGGGCGGAGGCCAGCCGGGCGCCGGCCAGTTCCTGGGAGGCCTCGGCACCGTCCGGCTCGGAGCGGTCGGGCGTGAACTGTGGGTCCCCGATGCCGGCGAAGCGCAGGCCCGCGACGGTCCGGGCCCGGCCGTCGTCCAGGACGTGCACGTTCTTCAGGCCCTCCAGGTAATCCTGGGTGACGCGGGAGTCGTGGTTGCCGCGGACCCAGACGTACGGGGCGCCGAGGTCCTCGATGGGGTCGAGGAAGCCGTTCTCCGCCGCGGTGCCGTGGTCCATCGTGTCGCCGGAGTCGACGATCACGTTCACCTTGTACTGCTCCACCAGCGAGGCGATGATCTTCCAGCTCGCCGGGTTCAGATGGATGTCCGACACGTGCAGGACGCGGAGCGTGGTCGGGTCGGGCTGGTAGGCGGGGAGCGTCGAGGTGACGTCGTAGAGCTTGGTCACGTTCGTGACCAGGCGTGCCAGCTCCTTCTGGTAGACGTCGAACTCGGTCACGATGCTGCGTGCGTTGCCGACGAGGGAGGGCGCGGAGGAGAGCAGGCCGGAGAACTTCGGTTCCAGGACGGAGTCGGGGTTCCAGGTCGCGTATGCGGTGCCGCCGGACGCGACCAGGAGGGTGAGGGCGAGGCCGCCGGCCGCGAGGGCCCGCCGGGGGCGGCGGTAGACGGCGAGGCCGAGGGCGGTGGCGCCGGTGACGACGGCGACGCAGGAGCGGACGGCCAGGTCGAGGGTGCCGTGTTCGACGTCCTGCGCGACCTCGTCCTGGAGGCCGGAGAGGCGTTCGGGGTGGTCGACGAGGGCCTGGGCGCGGGCGGGGTCGAGCTGGTCCACGTTGACGTCGAGGCGGACCGGGGCGACGTGGCTGTCGAGCTGGAGGGCGCCGAGCGGTGAGACGTTGATCTTCGTGCCGCCGGCGACGGACGGGCGCAGGGTCATCGTCGTGTTCATGGGGCCGACCGGGACGCGGACGTCGCCCACGACGAGCAGGCCCAGCCAGGCGCCGAGCAGGACGACGGTGACGAGACCGGCGGCGCGGGTCCAGGGGCGTGACCGGGGGGCGAGTTCGACCGCCGTGGAGGTCCGGCGGGCGCGGTGGCGGTGGGTGAGGGCGCGTGAGGCGTTGCGAAGGGGGCGGATGGGGTTCATCACCTCGGCCAGGACGTGCAGGGCTGCGGCGGGGACGCGGGCCATTGGTCCCGTATGCCCAGGGCCCGGGGCGGGTATGCGGGCGGCGGCCTCCGGCTGCCGGACGGTGGTGGTGACGCAGTGCGGGACGCGGCGGGCGCGTGCGGGACGGCTGTGTCGTACTCCACGGTCGTACCCGACAATGGGCCTGTGCTGGAGATGACGCGCGAGGAGTTCGAGGAACTGGTCGCCGAGGCCCTGGACCGTATCCCGCCGGAGCTGACGCGGCTGATGGACAACGTCGCGGTGTTCGTCGAGGACGAACCCCCGTCGGACGATCCCGAGCTGCTCGGGCTGTACGAGGGGACGCCGCTCACCGAGCGCGGCGAGTGGTACGCGGGCGTGCTGCCGGACCGGATCACCATCTACCGGGGGCCGACGCTGCGGTTCTGCGAGACGCGCGAGGACGTCGTCGCGGAGACCGAGGTGACGGTGGTCCACGAGATCGCACACCACTTCGGGATCGACGACGCGCGGCTGCACGCCCTCGGGTACGGGTGAGGGTCCCGCGTCAAGGTCCGCGTCGCGCGGCGCGTGTCCTCTTGTGGGTGACGGGAGTTGGGCACGGTGACTCCTTGACCCCCGGAGGTGGCCGCCCGTGCGCCCCTTGTACGTACCCGTCCGTCTGGCCGTCACGGCCGTGGCCGTCGCCGCCGTCGCCGGCTGCATGAGCGTCGGCGACGACGTGTCCGACGGGAGCGTCAAGCCGTCGCACTCCGCCGGTGAGCGGGGCGGCGAGGTGTCCGGGGGCGGCCCCGCGGTGTCGGGCAGCGCCGGGTACGGCGCGGCGGCGGCCGACGAGGGGCGGGGGCGGGAGAAGGGGAAGAAGGGCAAGGGCGACGACGGCAGGGGCAAGGGCCGGAGCAAGGGCGAGGCCGGGAAGGGCGAGGACACCTCCCTCTCGGCGCCGCCGCCCGCCCGCCCGGACGGGACCCCGCCGGGGACGGGCGGGGACGACGCGCCGGCGCCCACCCGGACGCCGCCCGCGGAGCCCACCCGGACGGTCGAGCCGCAGCCGACCCCGACCGACGAGCCGCCCGCCACCCCGACGCCGGAGCCGACGGTGGCGGAGCCCTCCTCGTCGGCGCACGAGCCTCCGGGGACGCAGCTGGCGCACCGGGAGCCGGCCCCTGAGGCGGGGGTGCCGGTGTAGGGCGGAGGGGCGGGGCGCGCCGGTGCACACGGAGGGGTGGGGCGGGACGCGCCGGTGTGCAGCGGAGGGGTGGCGCGGGGGCGTCCGCGTCGGCCGGCGCATGGGCCGACAGCCCGGCTGAGCTGGGCATGTGCTATCCGGTTTGCCTTAGGGGGTGGGGGGTGCGTATGGTGGTAGATCGTTTGATCCCATTTGCCCGGCGCCACCGCAGAGCGCGCCGTGTGGCGCGTACTCTCCTTTGCCGTGGTGGACCGCATCGAGGCGGTCGTATTGCGAATCGCGATTCACGGAGTTGACGGGCGCGTGCCGACTGAGAGACTCCGGAAGGTTTCGCATTCGCATGTCCATCATCAGTACTGATCACGTCGTCGTGTCCGAGAACGACGACACCCCCGACATCACCGAGACGGTCGAGGAGACCGGGACGGAGGCCGTCGAGGCCGCCCCCGAGGTCACCTTCGCCTCGCTCGGTCTGCCCGAGGGCGTCGTGCGCAAGCTCGCGCAGAACGGCGTGACCACCCCCTTCCCGATCCAGGCCGCGACCATCCCGGACGCCCTGGCCGGCAAGGACATCCTCGGCCGGGGCCGCACCGGCTCCGGCAAGACCCTCTCCTTCGGTCTGCCGACCCTGGCCACGCTGGCCGGCGGCCGCACCGAGAAGCACAAGCCGCGCGCCGTCATCCTGACGCCGACCCGTGAGCTGGCCATGCAGGTGGCCGACGCGCTGCAGCCGTACGGGGACGTCCTCGGGCTGAAGATGAAGGTCGTGTGCGGCGGCACCTCCATGGGCAACCAGATCTACGCACTGGAGCGCGGCGTCGACGTCCTCGTCGCCACCCCGGGCCGTCTGCGCGACATCATCAAGCGTGGCGCCTGCTCCCTGGAGAACGTCGAGATCGCCGTCCTCGACGAGGCCGACCAGATGTCCGACCTGGGCTTCATGCCCGAGGTCACCGAGCTCCTCGACCAGGTGCCCGCGGGCGGTCAGCGGATGCTGTTCTCCGCGACCATGGAGAACGAGATCAAGACCCTCGTCGACCGGTACCTGAAGGATCCGGTCAGCCACGAGGTCGACGCCGCCCAGGGCGCCGTGACGACCATGTCGCACCACATCCTGGTCGTGAAGCCCAAGGACAAGGCGCCGGTCACCGCGGCCATCGCCTCCCGCAAGGGCCGCACCATCATCTTCGTCCGCACCCAGCTGGGCGCCGACCGCGTCGCCGAGCAGCTGCGCGACGCCGGAGCGAAGGCCGACGCGCTGCACGGCGGCATGACCCAGGGCGCGCGTACGCGCACGCTGGCCGACTTCAAGGACGGGTACGTCAACGTCCTGGTCGCCACCGACGTCGCCGCCCGCGGTATCCACGTCGACGGCATCGACCTGGTCCTGAACGTGGACCCGGCCGGCGACCACAAGGACTACCTGCACCGCGCCGGCCGTACGGCGCGCGCCGGCCGTACCGGCACGGTCGTCTCCCTGTCCCTGCCGCACCAGCGGCGTCAGATCTTCCGGCTGATGGAGGACGCGGGCGTCGACGCCACGCGCCACATCATCCAGGGCGGCGCGGCCTTCGAGCCGGAGGTCGCCGAGATCACCGGCGCCCGGTCGATGACCGAGGTCCAGGCCGAGTCCGCGGGCAACGCGGCGCAGCAGGCCGAGCGCGAGGTCGCCCAGCTCAACAAGGAGCTGGAGCGGGCCCAGCGCCGTGCCACCGAGCTGCGCGAGGAGGCCGACCGCCTGGTCGCCAGGGTCGCGCGGGAGCGCGGCGAGGACCCGGAGGCGGTGCTGGCCGAGGTGGCCGCCGCCGCGTCCGAGGCGGACGCCGAGGTCTCACTGCCCGAGCAGCCGGGCGCGCGGGACGTGGAGAAGACCGAGCGGAGCGAGCGCAGCGGCGGCAACGGCCGGGACCGTTTCGCCGACCGGGACCGTTCCTTCGAGCGTCGTGACGACCGGGGCGGCGACCGTGGTGGTCGTTCGTTCGAGCGTCGTGACGACCGTGGCGGGCGTTCGTTCGAGCGTCGTGACGACCGGGGTGGTGACCGTGGTGGTCGTTCGTTCGAGCGTCGTGACGACCGCGGTGGCCGTTCCTTCGAGCGTCGTGACGACCGCGGCGGCGACCGTGGCGGCTTCCGCCGGGACGACCGTGGCGGGCGTTCGTTCGAGCGTCGTGACGACCGGGGTGGTGACCGTGGTGGTCGTTCGTTCGAGCGTCGTGACGACCGCGGCGGCGACCGTGGCGGCTTCCGCCGGGACGACCGTGGTGGGCGACCCTTCGAGCGCCGGGACGACCGCCGTGACGACCGTCGGGACGACCGCGGCGGCGACCGTGGCGGCTTCCGCCGGGACGACCGCGGCGACCGTGGCGGCGACCGCGGTGGACACCGTGGCAGCGACCGTCCGTTCAACCGTGACCGTCAGGGCGACCGCCCCGGCAGCGACCGTCCGTTCAACCGCGACCGCCAGGGCGACCGCCCCGGCTTCCGCTCCGGCGGCCACGACCGCCCGTACGGCCGTCGGGACGACCACCGCGGTTCCTCCTTCGGCCGCCGTGACGACAAGCCGCGCTGGAAGCGCAACGGCTGACGGCTGAACAGCTGAACAGCTGAACGTCTGACGCGCCGTGGCCTCCGCCCCACCGGGTGGAGGCCACGGCGTTTTGTTTCCCGGACCCCCGAACTGCTTCCCGGCCGTGAAGTGACGCATGTCACGTCTCCCGCAGGGGAATTGCTGGGGGCATGACAGATGACGCCAAGGTGAGTGGGCTGTCGGACGAGGAACGGCTGGCCCAGCTCGGCTACACCCAGGTTCTGGCCCGCCGCATGTCGGCGTTCTCCAACTACGCGGTCTCCTTCACGATCATCTCGGTCCTGTCCGGCTGCATGACCCTCTACCTGTTCGGCATGGACACGGGCGGCCCCGCCGTCATCACGTGGGGCTGGGTCGCCGTCGGTCTGATGACCCTCTTCGTCGGCCTGGCGATGGCCGAGATCTGCTCGGCGTACCCGACGTCGGCGGGCCTGTACTTCTGGGCGCACCGCCTCGCGCCGCCCCGTACGGCGGCCGCCTGGGCGTGGTTCACGGGCTGGTTCAACGTGCTGGGCCAGGTCGCGGTGACCGCCGGCATCGATTTCGGCGCCGCATCCTTCCTGGGCGCCTACCTGAACCTCCAGTTCGGCTTCGAGGTGACCCCCGGCCGCACGATCCTCCTCTTCGCGGCCATCCTCGTCCTCCACGGCCTGCTCAACACGTTCGGTGTCCGCATCGTCGGCCTCCTGAACAGCGTCAGCGTCTGGTGGCACGTCATCGGCGTCGCGCTCATCGTCGGCGCGCTGACCTTCGCGCCCGACCGGCACCAGTCGGCGTCCTTCGTCTTCGGCGAGTTCGTCAACAACACCGGCTGGGGCAGCGGCGTCTACGTCGTCCTCATCGGTCTCCTCATGGCCCAGTACACCTTCACCGGCTACGACGCCTCCGCCCACATGACCGAGGAGACGCAGGACGCGTCGACGGCCGGCCCGAAGGGCATCGTCCGCTCGATCTGGACCTCCTGGATCGCCGGCTTCGTCCTCCTCCTCGGCTTCACCTTCGCCATCCAGTCCTACGAGGGCGCCCTCACGTCCCCCACCGGCGCGCCGCCCGCACAGATCCTGCTCGACGCGCTGGGCGCGACCGCGGGCAAGCTGCTCCTCCTCGTCGTCATCGGGGCGCAGCTGTTCTGCGGGATGGCGTCGGTCACGGCCAACAGCCGCATGATCTACGCCTTCTCCCGCGACGGCGCGCTGCCCTGCTCGCACGTCTGGCACACGGTGAACCCGCGCACCCGCACGCCGGTCGCGGCGGTCTGGCTGGCGGCGCTTTCCGCGCTGGTCCTCGGCCTGCCGTACCTGATCAACGAAACGGCGTACGCGGCCGTCACCTCCATCGCGGTCATCGGCCTCTACATCGCGTACGTCATCCCGACCCTGCTGCGCGTCCGCAAGGGCGCCGCCTTCGAACGCGGGCCGTGGCACCTGGGCCGCTGGTCGCAGGTGGTGGGTGTGGTGGCGGTGACATGGGTCGGCGTCATCACCGTCCTGTTCATGCTGCCGCAGGTCTCCCCGGTCACCCGGGAGACCTTCAACTACGCACCGGTCGCCGTCCTGGTCGTCCTCGGCTCCGCCGCGACCTGGTGGTTCGCCTCGGCCCGCCACTGGTTCCTCAACCCCGACCACGAACGCACCCGGGCCCGCGTCGCCGCCCGAGCGAGCGCCCCCGAGCCGGTGGATCCGTAACCGCCGCCTCCCCGCCCCCGCCGACGCGGCCGTGACCCCGATACCCGATCGGCCTCCCGGCCGCGTCGGGCTATGCTCGGTGTGGCAACATCACGCAACAACCCCTGGGCCCTTAGCTCAATTGGCAGAGCAGTGGACTTTTAATCCATTGGTTGTGGGTTCGAGTCCCACAGGGCCTACCGGTGGCGGGCAGAGGCAAACGGCCTCTGACCTGCTCCGCAGCGCCTCGACCGGCCTCCGCCGGGCGGGGCGCTGCGGCGTTCGGGCGCTGCTGCGCGCGTTGCGCGAGCGGATGGGCCGCGCCTGCGGCCGTGGCGTCGGAGGCGGCGTACCCGGCGGCTCGCCGACGAGACCGGGCCCGGCAGCTCGCCGAAGGGCCCGCCGGCGGTGGTGCGGATGCCCAGGGTCAGCGGGTCACCGCTGCTCCTCACCGGGGGGCCGGGGAACGTTGATGGCCAGGACGGCGGTGTCGTCGTCCACGCCGCTGCCGAGACTGTCGAGCAGGGCGCTCAGGGCCTGGACCACGCCCGAGGCGGTGGTGGGGGCCAGTGACCGCGTGAAGTCGAGGAGCGCTTCGTCGCCGTAACGGACGCCGGCCTGGGCGGTGTGGGCTTCGGTGAGGCCGTCGGTGTAGAGCAGCAGTGTGTCGCCGGCGGTCAGGCGGATCGTGGTGGTGGCGATCTCGGCTTCCGGCAGGACGCCGATGAGCTGGCCGCCGGGCGTGGGCAGGTAGTCGGCGGTGCCGTCGGCACGCAGGAGGACGGCCGGCGGATGGCCGCCGCTGGCCAGGGTGAGGTGGAAGGCGCCCTCGTCGCCGGCGGGGGCGAGCAGCCCGAAGATCACGGTGCAGAAGCGTGGGTCGTCGCCGGTGTACTCGTGGTTCAGGACGGTGTTGAGGTTGCCGAGCACGGCGGCGGGACTGGGGTCGTAGACGGCGGCGGCGCGCAGGGTGTAGCGGGCCAGGGAGGTGATCGCGGCGGCGGCGGCCCCCTTGCCGCACACATCACCGAGGAACAGGCCCCAGGAGCCGTGGGCCAGGGGGAACAGGTCGTAGAAGTCGCCGCCGACCTCGTCGACGGAGGCGACGTGGTAGTGGGCGGCGACGTCCAGACCGGGCACGTCGTCCAGGGCCGGGGGCAGCAGTGTCCGTTGCAGCGTGGTCGCCAGGGTCCTGAGGCGGTCGCGTTCGCGGTCCGCTTCCTGCCGGGCGCGCAGCAGCTCGGCCTCGTAGGCACGCCGGTCGCGGGCGTCCACGACGGTGGTGCGGATCAGCAGCGGCTGCCCGTCGCCGCCGGTCTTCACGGCGGAGGTCACCAGGACCGGCAGACGGGAGCCGTCGGCGGCCTTCAGCTCGAGTGCGATGCCGCTGACCTCGCCCTGCATGGACAGCAGCGGCGCGAAGTGGGTCTCGTGGTAGAGCTTGCCGCCCACGGTGAGCAGGTCGGAGAAGCGCATGCGCCCGACCAGGTCGCCGCGTCGGTAACCGAGCCAGTCCAGCAGGGTCCTGTTGACCTTGGCGATCCGTCCGTCCAGCGCCGTGGACAGATATCCGCAGGGCGCGTTCTCGTACAGGTCCTCTGCGCTGTCCTCCAGCAGCGCGGAGAACGACGCCTGCGCGCCGTCCGCGTCGGCGCCCGCGCCCCCCTCGTGATGACGTCCGTCGTCGGCCCCGCACATCACCGGGTGGTTCCGGCGGCGAACGAGGCGATGGCCGCGGCGGTCGCCTCGGGAGCGCTCAGCTGCGGACAGTGCCCCGTGGCGGGCAGGGTGACCAGCTCGCTTCCCCCGATCCGGGCGTGCACGAAGGCACCGACCTCCGGCGGGGCGATCGCGTCGCTGGAGCACTGCGCGACCAGGGTGGGGACCGTGACCGCGTCGAGGTCGCCGCGGTTGTCGGACAGGAACGTGGTCCGGGCGAAGACACGGGCCATCCCCGGGTCGGTGCGGCAGAAGCTGTTGGTGAGCTCCTGTCCCAGCTCCGGGCGCTCGGGGTTGCCCATGATCACGGGGGCCATCGCCGCCGACCACCCCAGGTAGTTCGCCTCCAGCGACTCCAGGAGCTCGTCGATGTCCCCGGGGCTGAAGCCGCCCCGGTATCCGGCGGCCGGGTCGTCGATGTAGCACGGCGAGGGGGTCAGCAGGACCAGGCCGGCGAAGCGCTCCGGCTCCCGTGCGGCGGCCAGCACGCCCATCATCGCGCTCACCGAGTGCCCCACGAAGACCACCGGGCCCAGAGCCAGCTCACGGCAGATCTGCAGCACGTCCTCCGCGTAGCCGTCGAGTTCGGCGTAGCGCCGCTCGTCCCAGGCCGCCGGATCCGAGCGGCCCGCCCCCACGTGGTCGAAGAGGACCACCCGGAAGTCGCGCTCCAGTGTGGGCACCACCAGGCGCCACATGTTCTGGTCGCATCCGAACCCGTGCGCGAGCATCACCACCGGTCCGTCCGCCCGGCCCGTCACTGTCACGTGGTTCCTGGCTCGTACGTCCATACGGCCCAGTCTTGCACCAGCGGCCTCCGGCCGCTCCGCTCCGAGCTGCCGGTCCGGCCGTTCGACGGACCGGATCCGTCTTCGCCGGCCCCGTCAGTCGGCGGCCCCGTCCTCGTTCTCGGGGCCCGGCAGCTCGCCGCAGGACTGGACGTACTCCGCTCCGCCCGCCGGCTGCTGGACGACCCCGTGTCCCCGAACGCCGAGGTCCGCTGCTCGGCGATCCGGCTGAGCGAGTGCCTCGCCGACGCGCTGCGGGTCGCGGAGTCCCGCGGGCGGCGCCGGCAAGGGGCGGATGCCGAGGCCGATGACGGCTCGCCGTAGCGGTGGCATTGGAGGTTTTGCCGCGGGGGTGGTGGAGTACGACCATGCCCCTCCCCTACGTCCTCCTCTCCGCCGCCGTCTCCCTCGACGGCTACCTGGACGACACCGGCCCCGACCGGCTGCTGCTCTCCTCCCCGGCCGACTTCGACCGGGTCGACGAGGTGCGGGCGTCCGTCGACGCGGTGCTGGTCGGGGCAGGCACGATCCGGGCCGACGACCCGCGGCTGCTGGTGAACTCCGCCGAGCGGCGGGCGGCCCGGACCGCTGCCGGTAAGGCGGAGTACCCGCTCAAGGTCACGGTCAGTGCCACCGGCGAGCTGGACCCGGCGGCGCGGCTGTGGCACACCGGCGGGGAGAAGGTGCTCCTGACCACGGACGACGGCGCCCGGCGGGCCCGCGCGCTGGGGATCGCCGCCGACATCGTGCCGCTCGGCGGCACCCTCGACTGGCGCGCCGCGCTGGAGTACCTGCACGACCGGCGCGGTGTGCGGCGGCTCATGGTGGAGGGCGGCGGGAGAGTCCACACCCAACTGCTGCAACAGGAACTCGCCGACGAGCTGCAACTCGTCCTCGCCCCGCTGTTCGTGGGGGACCCGGACGCGCCCCGGCTGTTCGGTCCGGGCGCCTACCAGGGCGGGCGGCTGCGGCTGGTGGAGTCGCGGCGCATCGAGGACGTGGTGCTGACGCGGTACCTGCCCACCGCGCCCGGCACCGGCGACCGCGTCGCCGCCGCCGACCGGCACTGGCTGGCGCTCGCCTGCGAGCTGGCGGAGCTGTGCCCACCGTCCGGGACGGCGTTCAGCGTGGGGGCGGTCGTGGTCGCCGCCGACGGGACCGAGCTGGCGCGCGGGCACTCGCGGGAGGGGGAGGACCCCGTCGTGCACGCCGAGGAGGCCGCGCTCGCGAAGACCGGCCCCGGCGATCCGCGGCTCGCGACCGCCACCGTGTACAGCAGCCTGGAGCCCTGCGCCCGCCGCGCCTCCCGGCCCGCGCCGTGCGCCCGGCTGATCCTCGACGCCGGGGTGCGCCGTGTGGTCACGGCCTGGCGGGAGCCGGACACCTTCGTGCCGGGGGCCGACGGCAGCGGGGTGCTCGCGGCCGGGGGCGCCACCGTCGTCGTACTGCCGGAGTACGAGGGGCGCGCGAAGGCACCGAACCGCCATCTGGAGGGGCAGCGGGAGAGGCGGGGAGATACGGATGTGCATTCCACCCCCGGGATGAAGTACAGTAAAGACACAACGACGCGGGGTGGAGCAGCTCGGTAGCTCGCTGGGCTCATAACCCAGAGGTCGCAGGTTCAAATCCTGTCCCCGCTACTGAAGACCGAAGGCCGGAATCCATGAGGATTCCGGCCTTCGGTGCGTTCGCGTTCGCGACACATGCACCCGCTCCGTCACCCGTCCGGCCCCCACGGCTCGCCCCCCGCCCCCGCTCCGGGAAATCTGGAGGACGGGACGGCAAGCGGCGCAGACGTGCGGGGTGGCGGGAGACGAGTGGTGCGGCCAGGTGACGTGGACGACGAGGGGGCGTACGCCAGGGCCGGCGGCCGGCTCCCCGGCGACCCCGTGCCGGACCCGGGGCTCGGCGGCGGTGCGGAACTCGTGCCGTCGGCCGAGGGGCCACCGCGGCGGTGGCGGACCTCGTACGGGCGGACCTTCGTACGCCTGCTCCCCGTGCTGCTGATCGTCGTCGCCATCCTGTACGACCTCTTCACCCCGAGGTACTTCACCGCAGGCCCCCTCTACACGGCCGCGCCCCTGGTGGCCGCCCCGATCTACTCACGGCGCGGCACGGCGCTCACCGGTGTCGCCGTGGTCGCCGCCGTCGTCGGGCTGCAACTGAGCAAGGGCGTCATCCACTACGTCGACTCCCTCACCGAGCTGATCACCATCGCGACGGTCGCCGTGCTCGCCGTCCTCGTGAACGGCTTCGTCCGCCGCACCGGCGAGCGCCTCGTCTCCGTGCGCGAGATCGCCGAGGCCGCCCAGCGCGCCGTACTGCCCGAGCCCGCCGAACGGATCGGCGGCTTCGAGATCGCCGCCTGCTACGAGGCCGCACAGGCCGACGCCTTCATCGGCGGCGACCTCTACGCCGTACAGGACAGCGCGCGCGGTATCCGGCTCATCGTCGGGGACGTGCGCGGCAAGGGCATGGGCGCGGTGGGCGCCGTCGCCGTCGTGATCGGCGCCTTCCGGGAGGCCGCCGAGCAGGAGGCGACGCTGGAGGCGGTGGCGCAGCGGCTGGAGCGGGCGTTGGCCCGCGAGGGGTCCCGCCGGGACGGACTGGACGCCTTCGAGGGATTCACCACCGCCGTACTCGCCGAACTCCCGCACGGTGACGGGGTCGTCCGCATCGTCAACCGCGGCCATCCGCCGCCCCTGCTGCTGTACGCCGACGGCACCCTGCGCCCGCTGTCCGCCCGGGAGTCGGCGCTGCCGCTCGGCATGGGCGAACTCGGCGTGTGGCCCGACCGCGCGGAGGAGGCCGAATTCCCCGGCGGGGCCACGCTGCTGCTGTACACCGACGGAGTGTCCGAAGCCCGTGACACCCAGGGCGAGTTCTACGACCCGTACACGCGGCTGGCCGGCTGCGTCTTCCGGCATCCGGCGGAACTGCTCGGCACCCTCGCCGACGACGTGCGCCGGCACTCCGGGGGCGGCATGGCCGACGACATGGCACTGCTCGCCGTACGACGACCCTAGACCGAAGTCACCGGGCGTGACGGATCGACCGCCCTCCGCATAACAACTGACACACCATCAGAAAGTTGTGGCCAGAGGGGGAATACTGAGACGGGGTCAACTCGCCCCGCTTTGGCCTTCTGTGAGGCGTACATCCCGGCCGGATTCGTTAATGATCAAGAGGAACCGCTTGGTATCCGAGCCTCGCGTCTATTAACGTTCGATAACGCAGCGCGGTCGTCCCAGCCGTCACAGAAGGCGGCTCCGTGCGCACGCGCCGAATCCCGCAAGGGAACCGGGGAACCACCACATTGGGGTGAATCGGGCGTATGACGCCGTGGAGACACGGCGGATATACGCGCGTAGGAGACCTTCCTGCTCCGAACCCGTCAGCTAACCCGGTAGGCGAAAGGAAGGAAAGGAGTACGCCCACGTGGCGTCCAACCGGCCTGCCCCCGAGGCCCCGTTCGTGCCGAACCAGCACGACACCGACACCTTCGGCTACGACGGCCACCGCGCCGAAGAGGGCCCCTGGGAGGAGTGGAATCCCACCGCGGAATCCATCCGTCCCGTACGCGGCCGGCACCGCGTCGCCAAGCAGCGCGGCGGACTCGCCCGCAGCTCCACCGTCCTCGGCGTCGGTGTCATAGCCGCAGTCGGCGCCGGCGGCATGGCCACCGCGCAGACCGGCAAGCCGCCGGTGTCGATCTCCATGCCGGACATGCCGAACGTCGGCTCGCTCATCTCCGACGACGAGGAGCCGGAACCCGAGGGTTCCGCCACCCCGCTCAGCGGCATCGCCACGGTCTCCGCCGACACCTCCGAGGACACCGGCGACGCCGGTGAGACGCTGCGGGCCCGGATCATGGCGCAGGCCGAGCAGCAGCAGGCCCAGGTGGAGAGCAAGGCCGCCGCCGAAGCCGCCGCCGCGGCCGAGAAGAAGGCCGCGGAAGCCGCCGCCGAGGCGGAGAAGGAGGCCCAGGCCAAGGCCGCCGCCGCCAAGAAGAAGGCGGAGGAGGAGGCCGCGAAGAAGGCCGAGGCCGAGCGGCTCGCGAAGCTGGCCAGGCAGTACACCCTGCCGACCTCCTCCTACACGATCTCCTCCAGCTTCGGCCAGGCCGGCGCCTACTGGTCCTCCGGCTACCACACCGGACTGGACTTCGCCGCCCCCACGGGCACGCTGCTCAAGGCGGTCCACAGCGGCACCATCACGTCGGCCGGCTACGACGGGTCGTACGGCTACAAGACCGTGCTCACCCTCGACGACGGCACCGAGATCTGGTACGCCCACCAGTCCTCCATCAGCGTCAGCGTCGGCCAGAAGGTCGCCACCGGTGACGTCATCGGTCGCGTCGGCGCCACGGGCAACGTCACCGGCGCCCACCTCCACATGGAGGTCCACACGGCCGACGGCGGCGGCATCGACCCGATGGCGTGGCTGCAGAGCAAGGGCCTCACTCCCTGAGTCCGAGCCTCGCCTCTCGCGTGAGTCCGGGCGTCGCCTCCCGCGCCGCCCGTCCCACCCGTCCCCTCTGATCCGCGCTGATACCCGCTGATCCTGCTGGTCCCCGGCGGTCCTGACGGCAACCCCCCGACGTCAGGGCTGCCGGTTCGCCGGTTCGTACGGGCTGTACGAGGCGTACGCGGCCGGTGCGGGGTACGGCGCCGGGGCCGTCGCGGGGTGGCCGGGCCCGTACGGACCGTGCGAGTACGCCCAGGGCTGTACGGCCACCGGCACGGGCGGTGCCGTGGCCCGGGCCGAGTGGTCCAGGGCCGGACGCGCCACGCCGCGCCGGTGCCACAGGGCGTCGAGCAGTTCCCGCTCCCGTACGGCGAAGTCGGCGCCCGCCCTGCCCCGGCGAGCCCGCTGCCGCAGGAACGCCAGCGAGGTCGCGTACGCCTCGTACCGCGCCACCTCCCGCGCCGCCTCCTTCCCGGCGTGCCGGTGTGCGTGCCGCCGGGCGATGCGGCGGGCGCGCATCGAGCCGAGCGCGTACGGTTCGGCCGGCCCCAGCCATCCGGCCATCACGTACACGGGCAGTTCGGCCCGTACGGTGCCCAGTTCACGCTGCCGGGTCCAGATCACCAGCCAGGTCAGCAGGCCGAAGGAGGGTGCCATGAACCCCCCGTACACGGCGAGGAAGCCGTACTCGCCGAACGAGGCCGAGCCGTTCCACAGCGCGTGCATGCCCATCGCGAGCAGCAGACCGGCCAGGGGGAGCAGGGCCCGGCGCAGGCGGTGACGGTCCGCCCGGAGCGCGGCGAGGCCGAAACCGATGCCGGTGAGCACGGTGAAGAGCGGGTGGGCGAACGGCGACATCACGATGCGGACGAAGAAGGTCGCCGCGGTGACGGAGGCGATGCCGCTGTCGCCGGTGATCTGGTCGGTGCCGAAGGCGTTGCCCAGGTAGAGGATGTTCTCGGTGAAGGCGAAGCCGGTGGCGGTGACCCCGGAGACGACCACGCCGTCGACGATGCCGGTGAAGTGACGCCTGCGGAAGAGGAAGACCAGGAGGACTGCGGCGGCCTTGGCGGACTCCTCGACGACCGGGGCTATGACCGTGGCGCCCAGGGTGTCCGCGCCGGCCGGGTCGGCGGTGGCCGTCGCTATCCACCGCGTCGCGAAGCTGTTCGCGACGATCGCTATCAGCGCCGCCGCGCAGGCACCCCAGGCGAAGCAGAACAGCAGGTTCCGCCAGGGCCCGGGTTCGACCCGGTCCAGCCAGCGGAACGCGGCCACGAGCAGTGGCACGGGCAGCACCGCGAGACCGAGCCCCACCAGGAACCCCTGCGTACCGGTCTGTTCGCGCACCAGGGCCAGGATCACCAGGCCGGCCAGCGCGAGCAGCGTCACCAGTGCGCCGTAACGGACCCAGGTGCGCTGCCACCAGTGCGGAGACGTATGCGGACGCGTCGGATACGGAGGACTGGTGGCCACGGCATGGACCCTAACCGGTGGGGGGCTGCTCCTTGTGCTGTACGCGGTGGAAGAGCAAGTCGTTCACCACATGACCCTTGTCCAGTCCCTGGCCCTCGAAACGGGTCAGTGGCCGGTGGGCGGGACGCGGCGCGAAACCGCCGTCCGGCACGGTGTTCTCGAAGTCGGGGTGCGCGGTGAGGACCTCGAGCATCTGCTCCGCGTACGGCTCCCAGTCGGTGGCGCAGTGCACGAAGGCCCCGGGGGCGAGCCGGGTCGCGGCCAGGGTCAGGAACTCCGGCTGGATCAGGCGGCGCTTGTGGTGCCGCTTCTTGGGCCAGGGGTCGGGGAAGTAGACGCGCAGCCCGGCGAGCGAGTCGGGGGCGAGCATCTCGCGCAGGAGGATGATCGCGTCGCCGTTGGCCACCCGGATGTTGGGCAGCTCGTCCCGTTCCGCGAGACCGAGCAGGTTGCCCTGGCCGGGGGTGTGGACGTCCACGGCGAGGATGTTGGTGTCCTGGTCGGCGGCGGCCATCTGGGCGGTGGCCTCGCCCATGCCGAAGCCGATCTCCAGGACGACGGGGCGGGTGTTGCCGAACAGCTCACCGAGGTCGATGACCCGCTGCCCGTCGATGTCCAGACCCCACACGGGCCACAGCCGCTGCAGGGCGTCCGCCTGCCCGGCGGTCACCCGGCTCCGCCGGGGCTGGAAACTCCGGATCCGCCGCTCGAAGTGCGAACCGGCGGGATCGGCCATCGGCCCGTCGGGGAACCGGGGCTCACCCTTGGCGCGGGTGTGCCGGACGGAGGCGCCGGCGTGCGGTGCGGCGGGCTGGGGGGCGGCTTCGGGGGCGCGGTGGAAGTCAGACACAGTGCCTCAATTTTACGGCCACCGATCCGCGTGGCCGCGGGCAGTCGTGGCGCCCTGGTGCTTCCCCAGCCCTCACCAGTGCCTTCGCCCAGCGTCTCCCCTCCCCGTGCTGGACGGCCTGGAAGGCGTCCCGTCGGCGTCCCGGCGTCGGCGGCGCGTCCCCTCCCGCCCGCACTCATGCCGGGCGACCGGACGACTCCGTACGAGCTCACACCGTCGCACCGCCCGCCCGGTCACGCCCCCTCCAGCATCGCCAGCGCCCGCCGCCCCACCTCCCGCCCGATCGGCAGCGACGCCGTCGCCGCGGGCGAGGGCGCGTTCAGGACGTGCACGGCGTGGGCGCCCTCGCGGATCAGGAAGTCGTCCACCAGCGTCCCGTCCGCCAGCACCGCCTGCGCCCGCACCCCCGCGGGCGCCGCCACCAGGTCCCCCTCCGTCACCCCGGGCAGCAGGCTGCGTACGGCGCTGGTGAACGCCCCCTTGGACAGTGACCGCCGCAGCTCGCCCGCCCCGTACCTCCAGTGCCGCCGGGCTATCCGCCAGGATCCCGGCCAGGTCAGCGTCCCGCCCAGCTCGCGGGGCCGGACCACGCCCCACCCGTACCCCTCCCGGGCCAGCGCCGGCACCGCGTTGGGGCCGACGTGGACGCTCCCGTCGATGCCGCGGGTCAGATGCACGCCGAGGAACGGGAACGCCGGGTCCGGCACCGGATACACCAGTCCCCGCACCAGCTCCGGCCGCGCCAGCTCGTAGTACTCGCCCCGGAAGGGGACGATCCGCATGCCGGGCTCGTCCCCCGTCATGCGGGCGATCCCGTCGCAGTGCAGCCCGGCGCAGTTGACCAGGACCCGGGCGCGGAGCACGTACCCGGAGCGGGTGCGGACGGCGACCCCGAGGCCCGGGCGGCGGTCGATGTGCCGCACCTCGGCGCCGTAGCGGATCTCCGCGCCCGAGGCGCGGGCCAGCTGCCGGGCGACGGCGTTGTAGTCGCAGATGCCGGTCGTGCCGACGTGTATGGCGGCGAGGCCGCGCACCTCGGGCTCGTACTCCGGGATCTGGGCGGCGCCCAGCTCGCGGACCGGTATGCCGTTCTCCCGGCCGCGCTGCACGAGGGCGTGCAGGCGGGGCAGCTCGGCGCGGTCGGTGGCGACGATCAGCTTGCCGGTGACGGCGTGAGGGATGCCGTACTCGGCGCAGAACTTGACCATCTCCGCCGCGCCGCGCACCGCGTAGCGGGCCTTGAGGGAGCCCGGGCGGTAGTAGACGCCGCTGTGGATGACGCCGCTGTTGCGGCCCGTCTGGTGCCGGGCCGGCCCCGGCTCCTTCTCCAGCACCGTCACCCGGGTGCCCGGCGCGGCCCGCGTGATCGCGTACGCCGTCGACAGGCCGACGATCCCGCCGCCGATCACCAGCACGTCGCAGTCGTACGCGACGCCGTGCGCGATCCCGCGCGTGATGCTGTGCGCGGCCCCGGTCCGCACTCTGTCCATCTCCGGCCCACCTCCCGGTTTCGATAGTGCACTGCGCCACTGACAATGCCTTCAAACCCGGGAGGCGGCGGTGGATCAGGCTGTGGCCGTGGTCATCAGCAGCGGCCGGGCGCGCTCGCGCAACTCGACCACGCGTGGTTCGTCACCGTACGGCTCGAGGCGGTGGAGGAGGTCCTTGACGTACTCGGTGGTGCGGGCCGAGGAGATGCGGCCGGCCACCTCGACCGCCCGCACGCCCTGCTCGCAGGCCGCGTCCAGGTTGCCCGACTCCAGCTCGGCCACGGCCGAGACGACGAGCCTGAGGCCGTGCGAGCGTACGAACTCCTCCGTCGGCTTCGACAGGGCCTGCTCGGTGAAGCGGCGGACCTGGCGTGGTGCCTTCAGGTCGCGGTAGCACTCGGCCGCGTCGGCGGCGAACCGGTCGTAGGAGTAGAAACCCAGCCACGTCGGGTCGTTGTCGCCGGGGCGGGCGCGTTCCAGCCAGCTCTCGGCGGCCTTCAGGGCCGCGCCGGCCGCCGGCGCGTCGTTCGCGCGCGCGTGGGCGCGGGCCTCGACCAGGCGGAAGAAGCTCATGGTGCGGGCCGTGGCCAAACCCCGGTTGCGTTCCAGCGCGGCCTGGGCGAGGTCCACGCCCTCGTCGCCGAAGCCGCGGTAGGTGGCCTGGAGGGACATGGAGGCGAGCACGTAGCCGCCCAGGGGGACGTCGGCCGCCGCGCGGGCCAGGCGCAGGGCCTGGATGTAGTACCGCTGGGCCGCCTCCTGCTGGCCGGTGTCGAAGGCCATCCAGCCGGCCAGGCGGGTCAGTTCGGCCGAGGCACCGAACAGGGCGCGGCCGACCTCGTCGGAGTAGGAGCCGAGGAGCAGGGGGGCCGCCTCGACGCGTAAGCACTCGGGGACCATCGACGAACGCCAGTCGCCGCCACCGTACTTGGAGTCCCAGCGCCGGGCGTCCTCGGCGGCCTCCCGCAACTTCTGCACATCGCTGTGGCCGACTTTGAGCGGTGCGCCGGAGCCCTCGGCCGGGCTCGCGTCACGTGCCACCGAGCTGTCGGCCGGGGTTATCAGCCATCGCGAGGCGGGCGTTGCGTATGCGCTCACTGCGAACGAGCCGGCCAGCGACTGCCAGATGCCACCGGCGCCGGACCGGCGGCCGGCGAGGTCGAGACGGTACAGCTCGGTGGCGGACCTGACCGCCTGGCCGACGTCCCGGGGGAAGGCGAGGCCCACCTCGGGGGCGGGATCCGCGTCCGCCAGGCCGATCTCGTGGAGCGGCACCGGGCGGCCGAGCTTCTGGCCGATGGCGGCGGCGATGAGGTGCGGCGCCGCACCCTGCGGCACCATGCCCTTCGACACCCAGCGTGCCACCGACGTCTTGTCGTAGCGAAGAGTCAACCCGCGTTGGGCGCCGAGGTCGTTGACGCGCCGGGCGAGTCCTGCGTTGCTGATTCCCGCGAGGGCGAGAACGGTGCCGAGCTTTTCGTTCGGCCCGCGTAGCTCCCTGGACATGCGCCACCCCTCGACACAGACGGCTGCCGCGCTGGCATAACCATGCGGCATTCGTAAACCCAGCGTAGTTCGCCGGATCCCATGCGTTAAGAGGCATTGTTCCGGATGGCGGGATTGTGGTCCGTACTGAAGTGCGGTGCCTGCACGGTGTGTTGCCGCGTGCTCCCGGTGTGTGGCCGTGCGCCCGGCCGTGCGCTCTTCTCCGGCCACACCGGGAGCGGTTCCATGGGCGATGCGTGGGTCGGCCCGCTGTACTGGGTCCAGTGGGCTGGGGGACGCCGCCGCCTACATCCCCGCGGGCGGCGGACGGGTCCGGGGGGCGTACCTCGTCCCCCGGACCGCGCACCGCCGGCCGGGGCGCACAGCCTGTACGGAGCGTGTTCGACCGTGTTCGCGTGACGCCGATTTGGCTGAAAATCGACCCGGGTGTTTCCGGGGTGCCACCGCCCTCACCACGGGAGTTGAGGGCGCGTTGGGTAGCCAAAGAGCGCGTTGCTGGGGCGCATTCGCGTCGTCTTCGCGCCCTCCGGCAGGAACCGGCAGGGGAGTCGGCGTCCTCGCGTGAGTTCCCGCGGGGGCGCATTTCCGGGAGCACTTGCGGCTCCGCCGATGCTCTGAGGCATGCCCTTCATGGCAGCATGGGGAACCAGTTCGTACGGTGCACTGGTTGTCCCCAGCCTGTGGAGGCGTCGATGCGGTGGTTGGTGGGGTGGAGCAGCACCGCCGTGGGCGCCGTGGGCATGGCCGGGGCGGGCGGCTCCGCGGGGGCCACCGGGTACGACGGTGAGACCGTGCAGCCCGTGGGCTCCCAGCTGTTGTGGGGCGATCCCGACCCTCTGTGGGCGGTCGGCGACTGGCGCCCCGACGAGGTGCGCGTCGTCTCGGCCGACCCGCAGACGAGGATCGCCGTCCTCGGCATCTGCGGCGCGAGCGACGAGCAGCTGCGCGTCGGACTGTTCGCCGCGCGGGGCGGCGCCCTGCGCCACCTGACCGCGTGGCCCGGCAGCTACACGGCCGTCGTCCAGGTGGGACGGCGGATCACCGTCTGCGGTGACCTCGCGGGCGCGCGGCCGGTCTTCCACACCCCCTGGGCGGGCGGCACGGCCTACGCGACGGCCGCGCTGCCCCTGGCCGACCTCATCGAGGCCAACCTCGACTTCGGACATCTCGCCGCGCTGCTCGCCGCGCCCGACGTGCCGGCCGCGCTGGACGAATCCACCCCGTACGACGGAGTGAAGCGCATTCCGCCGGGGCATGCGCTGATCCTGCGCGCCGGGGCGCGCGAGATCGCCGGGTACGAGCCGGTGGCCTCACTCGCCGTCGCGGCGCCGCCGGCCGACCCCGACCGCGCGGTGGACGGCGTGCGGGACGCCCTGGTGGAGGCGGTGCGCACGCGTCTCGCCGCGCCCCGGCACGTCCCCGGGGACGGCATCGACCCCGGCCCGGTCCCGGGCATGGGACCCGCGGAACGACGCGCCGCGCGCGGGATGCCGGTCCCCGGCATCGGCGCCGACCTGTCCGGCGGCCCGGCCTCGGGAACGCTGGCCCTGCTGGCCGCCGGGCTGCCGGGAACGCCGGGGACCGTGCTCGGGCACGGCTCCGGGGCGGGGGAGCGGCTGCTGGCCGTCACCTTCAACGACCTCGCCGTCGGCGGGCAGGAGGCCGAGCTGGAGCGGGCGGGGGCCCTCGCGGCCAACCCACGGCTGCACCACGTGGTGGTCACCGGCGGCGAGGAGATGCTCCCGTACGCCGCGCTGGACGGGCCGCTGACGGACGAACCGGGCTCGTTCCTGGTCGCGTCGGCACGGCACCGGGCGCGGCTGGCCGCGGGCAGCGCGGACCACTTCGCCGGCTACGGGGCGCGGCAGGTGCTGGACGCCCATCCGGCGCGGCTGGCCGACCTGCTGATGGACCGCAAGCGCCGCCACCTCGTGCGGCCGGTCGCCGCGCTGGCCAAGGCCGACGGGTCGGTGCTGGTCCCCGCGCGCGTGTACGCGGCGGCCCGGCGCCTGGCGCGTACGCCGTACCGCACCGGGCTCGAGGTGCTGTCCGAACGGCTGCTGCGCCGGCGCTTCGACACGCCGGGCGACGGTGCCATGGAGGCATCGCTCGCCGTACTGTCCTGGGCCGGGCCGGGGCCGGCGGCGCGGTGGCTGACCGGAGAGGCACTGGCCGAAGTATCGGTTCGTCTGCAGACGTCCTCCCAGCGGTCCGGGGTCGGACCGGGGCAGCGTCCCGGTGACTTCCGCGCGCGTGCGGCACTGGCCCGCCGGGCGGCGGACGTGCGGGTGCTGGAGCAGGCCGCCGAGATCCGCTTCCAGCGGCTGCACACACCCTTCCTCGACAACCAGGTCGTCCGCGCCTGCCGCGCGCTGCCGGAGGCGCTGCGGGTGCAGCCGGGGGCGCGGGCGTCGATCCTGCGGACGGTGCTGGAGGGCTCGGGGGTGAGCGACCTGCCGAGCGGCTGGGGGGCGCCCACCCAGGGGCTGGCGGCTTCCGCCGCGCGGACGGGGCTGCGGGTCGCCGCGGACTCCCTGCTGGGCCTCTTCGACACGCCGCTGCTCGCTCAGGCGGGGCTCGTGGAGGCGCGGGTCGTGCGCAAGGCGGTGCGCGCGGCGGCCGCGGGCGAGGCGCTGCCCCTGGACGGGCTGGCCGACCTCGTCTCCCTCGAACTGTGGCTCCGACGCCTCCTCGCCCGCCGAGGCACCTGCTGGACCGGCACCCCGGCCCGCCAGCGCGCGGTACCCGCGGGCATCACGCCGCAGCGGGGCGCGCTGGGCGGTGCGGGAGCGGGGGCGGTCGTGCGGCGGGTCTGACCCGCCGCCTCTCCTCCCCGAACACCGGGTTGGCGTGCCGTGCCGTGCCGTGCAGTGCCGTGCAGTGCCGTGCCGTACCGGCTTTCGGCCGAGCCACCTCGGCGGCGCCCAGCACCCATCCGCGACAGCAGCCTCCCGCCCGGCGGGCGCGAGCCGGACGCGGGGAGTGGCGGAGGTCCGGCACGCCCCGCCCACCCGACGGCGCCACGCTCCTACGCCGGGCGCGACCGCAGGCCCTCCAGCAGGATGTCCAGCAGCCGGGCCGAGGCAGCCGCCTGCTGTGCCGCGTCCGGCAGTGCGGGCGCGGCCGTGGCTATCACCAGCAGCACGTCCGCCACCGACACGTCCGGCCGCAGCTCACCCGCCGACCGTGCCCGCTCCACGAGCCGGCCCACGACGTCCAGCAGCTCCGCCGCCCCGTCGTCGCCCTCCACGGGAACCACCCCGCCGATCGGCCCGCCGAGCGACGAACCCGCCCGCGCGGACCCCTCGGACACCAGCCGCAGCTCGCCGGAGCCCGGCTGTATCCGCTGCTGCGGCACCCGCGGCTCACCGGCCACGGCGCCGCCGGCACCACTGGCGCCGCCGTCACCGTCGTCGGACACCCCGACCCGCAGCACCTGCGGAGGCAGCAGCCGCCCGGCGCCCGAGGCCACCGACGTCCGCAGGAAGCGCGACAGGGCCGACCACGGCTCGTCCTCCTGCCCGAGGGCCGTCCGCGCCTGGTCGGTCAGCCGGGCCGTCTCCTCCTCGGCTATCCGCCGGACCAGTACGTCCTTGCTCGGAAAGCGCCGGTACACCGTGCCGACACCGACCCGCGCGCGCCGCGCCACGTCCTCCATCGGCGCGCCGTACCCCAGCTCCCCGAACACCTCGCGTGCCGCGCGCAGCACGTGCTCCAGATTGCGCTGGGCGTCCACGCGCAAAGGCGCGGTCCGCGCTCCGTCCCCGCGTGCGCCGCCCGCCGCCGCACTCATCGCGCCACCGGGCGCGACAGTGGACGCGGACGACCAATGAGAGTCCTGAACATGCATAGACAATCCCCCGGTAATGACGTCTCCCCCCGGAGACACTCCCCGTCATCGAAAGCCGGAGTGCGAGGAACAGGCCCGGTTCTGCGGCCCGCCCGTCGCGGACCCGATGAGCACATCCCCTTACACCCCGTCGGAAAGAACATAGTTGAGCGAGGGTCAATTCAGAAGGGGCAGGTTCCGCACGGAGCAACCCCCGATCGGACCACGGATCATCCGTGCCCCGAATGCGCCGTCTTCCGCCTCCGCCTCCACCCCCGCTGACCTGCGCGACCGCACCGGATCACGGCCGTACGGACCACCCCGCGCCCCCGCGATCTCCGGTCACACAAATCGACGGGCCTGTGGACAAACGCAAGCGTCGGGTGCGTCATGGGATGGTGAAGGAACGTGCGCGCATTCTCGTTGTCGGCGGCGGCTACGTCGGGATGTACACGGCCCTGCGGCTGCAACGGAACCTCAAGGGCGAACTCCGGCGCGGCGAGGCCGAGATCATCGTCGTCACTCCCGACCCCTACATGACGTACCAGCCGTTCCTGCCCGAGGCGGCGGCCGGTTCCATCTCCCCGCGCCACGTCGTCGTACCGCTGCGCCGCGTCCTCGGCCAGTGCGACGTCGTCGTCGGTGAGGCGCGGTCCATCGACCACACGACGCGCACCGCCACCATCACCACCCTCGCCACCGACGAGGAGGGGACGGGCGCCCGCCGGCTGTCGTACGACGAACTCGTCCTCGCGCCCGGCTCGGTCTCCCGCACCCTGCCCGTCCCGGGCCTCGCCGACCACGGCGTCGGCTTCAAGACCGTCGAGGAGGCCATCGGCCTGCGCAACCACGTCCTCGAACAGATGGACATCGCCTCCTCCACACGCGATCCCGCCCTCCGCGACGCCGCCCTCACCTTCGTCTTCGTCGGCGGCGGCTACGCCGGCGTGGAGGCCCTCGGCGAGCTCGAGGACATGGCCCGCTACGCCACGCGGTACTACCACAACGTCACACCGGACGACATGAAGTGGATCCTCGTCGAGGCATCGGGCCGCGTCCTGCCCGAGGTCGGCGAGGACCTGGGCCGCTACACGGTCACCGAACTGCGCCGCCGCAACATCGACGTACGCCTGGGCACCCGCCTGGAGTCCTGCGAGGACCGCGTCGCCGCCCTGAGCGACGGCGCCCGCTTCCCCACCCGTACGGTCGTCTGGACCGCCGGTGTCAAACCCCACCCGATCCTCGCCGCCACCGGCCTCCCCCTCGACGACCGCGGCCGGCTCACCTGCACCCCCCACCTGTCCGTCGACGGCGCCGCGCACGCGTGGGCCGCGGGAGACGCCGCCGCCGTCCCCGACGTCACCGCCTCGGAACCCGGCCGGCAATGCGCCCCCAACGCCCAGCACGCCGTCCGACAGGCCAGGGTCCTCGGCGACAACATCGCGCACGCCCTGCGCGACGAGCCCCTCGACACGTACGCGCACGAACACGCCGGATCCGTCGCATCCCTCGGCTTCCACAAGGGCGTCGCACACGTGTACGGGCGCAAGCTGAAGGGCTACCCCGCGTGGTTCATGCACCGCGCCTACCACCTCAGCCGTGTGCCCACCGTCAACCGCAAAGCGCGCGTGCTGGCCGAATGGGCCCTGGCCGGGCTCTTCAAACGGGAGATCGTCTCCCTGGGTTCACTCGAACATCCGCGAGCGGAGTTCGAACTCGCGGCCGGTGGAAAGCCTTCTCAGGAACCACCGCGCAACCCGAAGGGGTAGTCCTGACCGGAGCCAGGAACTCCCCCGGCCGGTCCGGCGTCTGACGGATGTCGGCCCGGTCGGCACCCTGCCAGACTGGTCCACCACCGCGGGCGCGCCGCCGCTCGCTCCCGCGCGGCCCCCGGGGCCCCGGCCGTACCCGGCCCGTCCCGGCCCTGGGCCGCCGACAACTACACGAGGCAAAGATTCGTGAACTTCACGCGCTGGAGCGCCCGACTCCCCGGAACGCAGCGCCGCGCCGCAGCGCGGACCGACACGACCCTCTCCCCGGACCGGCGAGGAGACGGCTCCGTACCCGCCGCCCGCGCCGAACAGCTGACCGACGAAGCTCCGCCCGTCCCCGCCGTCGACGACCTCCCCGTGCGCGACGTCCTCGACCGCGTCCCGGCGCTCGTCGCCCTCGTCCACGGCCCCGACCACCGCCTCGCCTACGTCAACGACGCCTACGTCGCGGCATTCGGCATGCCCGACCTGGGCGAACGGGCCGGCGAGGCCCTCCCCGAGCTCGACGAACTCGGTCTCTTCCCGCTCCTCGACCAGGTCCAGCGCAGCGGCAGGCCCCGCACCCTCAAGTCCCGCAAGGCCCCCGACGGCCGCTCCTACACCTTCACCTGCACCCCGGTCACCGAGGGCGACAGCGGCGGCGGCCGGGGCGACCGCGGTGTCCTCGTGTTCGCGACCGACGTCACCGACCACGCCGAGGCCGCGGCCCGCCTGCGCGCGAGCGAGGGCCGCCAGCGCGAGACCGCCGTCACCCTCCAGCGCTCCCTGCTCCCGCAGGAACTGGAGGAACCCGACGACCTGCGCGTCGCCGCCACCTACCACCCCGGCGGCACCGAGGCCGCCGTCGGCGGCGACTGGTACGACGTGATCACCCTCGGCGGCGGCCGCACCGCCCTGGTCATCGGCGACGTCATGGGCCGAGGCGTCCGCGCGGCAGCGGTCATGGGCCAGCTCCGCACGGCGGTACGGGCCTACGCCCGCCTCGACCTCCCCCCGCACGAGGTGCTCCAGCTCCTCGACGGCCTCGCCACCGAGATCGACGCCAACCAGATCGCCACCTGCGTCTACGCCATCCACGACCCGAACGAGGGCCGGCTGGTGTACGCCTCCGCCGGGCACCTGCCCATCCTCGTCCGCGACGAGAACGGCACCGTCCAGCGAGCCGACGAACCCACCGGCCCCCCGCTCGGCACCGGCGGCTGGATGCACGCGTCCGGCTCGATCGCCCTGACCCCCGGCTCCACCGCCGTCCTCTACACCGACGGCCTGGTGGAACGCCGCAACGAGGACCTGGACGAGGGCATCGCCGCCCTGGAACGCGCCCTGTCCGGTGCCACCGGCAGCCCCCAGGTGATCTGCGACCGCCTGGTCCGCTCGGCGGGCGTCACCCCGGAGCACGACGACGACGTCGCCGTCCTGGTCCTCCAGCACCCCGCCCGCAAGGGCCCGCAGGCCGAGCTCTTCCGCAACGCCGCTCTGGAACTGCTCGGCGGCGTGGAAGCGGCCCCCCGCGCGCGTGCCTTCGCCTCCGGCGTCCTGACCAGCTGGCGTTTCCCCACCGACCTGCACGACCTGGGCGTCCTGGCCACCAGCGAACTGGTCGCCAACTCCCTTCAGCACGGCACACCCCCCATGCGCCTGCGCCTGCGCCGCACCGACCGCCGCCTGATCGTCGAGGTCACCGACGGCGACGACCACCTGCCCAGACGCCGCCGCGCGGAACCGGTGGACGAGTCCGGCCGGGGCATCGCCATCGTCGCGACGATCGCCTCCAACTGGGGGTCCAGACGCACCCCCGGGGGCGGCAAGGCGGTCTGGTGCGAGTTCCTCCTGCCGAAGCCGTGAGCCACGGGCGAGGGGTGCCGTGACGGGCGAACCCGTCACGGCACCCCTCATGCCTCATGCCTCAGGCCTCACGCTTCCGCGGCCGCCACCGCGTCGGCCGGCGCCCCGCCCTGCGTCACCACCCGGCTCCGGGCGAGCGACGGCTGGTTCTGTACGTCCGTGAGCTGCCGCCCCAGCCGCACCGCCAGCACCGTGATGCCCAGCGAGAACAACAGGAACGCCACGATGTACGGCGCGTGCAGCGAGGCCCCGAGCGGCCCGCCCACCGCCGGCCCGATCGCCAGCGCGAGCTGCTTCACCAGGGCGAAGGCCGAGTTGTACTGCCCGGCCAGCCCGGTCGGTGCCAGATCGGCCACCAACGGCGCCAGCGTCGGCGACAGCAGCGCCTCACCCAGCCCGAACAGCGCGTACGTCGAGATGAACGCGGCCGTCGCCATCGTCTGGCTGCCGTGTCCGAGCCCGGCGTACCCGGCCACCGCCCACGCGACGGCCCAGATCAGCCCCACGGCGGCGATCACACGCGACCGCCTCCGGCGCTCCACGAACTTCAGCACCGCGAACTGCGCGATCACGATCATCAGCGTGTTCGCCGCCAGCGCGGTCCCCAGCGCGGACGTGGAGATCCCGGCCGCCTCGACGCCGTACGCGCTCAGCCCCGACTCGAACTGTCCGTAGCAGGCGAAGAACAGCACGAAGCCCAGCACGCACAGCTGCACCATGGCCCGGTTGCCCAGCAGCTGCTTCCAGCTGTTGCCGGCGGCCTGCCCGGGCACCGCCGCCACGTGGGGCGCGTGAGGCGTGCGCACCGTCGCCATCACCACGACCAGCACCAGGAACATCGCCGCCTCGATCGCGAACAGCAGTGTGAAGGAGGAGGCGCTCGTGGTGTCGACCAGGTGACCGCCGATGAGCCCGCCGACGCCGAGCCCCAGGTTCTGCAGGAAGAACTGCGTCGCGAACGCCCGCGACCGCGTCTCCGTCGTCGAGCAGTCCACGATCATCGTCGCGAGCGCCGGCTGCATGACGGCCTGCCCCGCTCCCAGCGCGGCGGCGGACAGCAGCACGGTGGCGGCCGAGGCCGACAGCCCCAGGCTCAGCGCGCCGAGCGCGGCGGTGACCAGGGCGACGAGCAGCACCGGCAGCGGGCCCCGCCGGACGATGGCCCGACCGGCGAACGGCAGCACGATCAGCGCGGCCACGGCGAAGACGGCGAGCACGAGACCCGCCGTGACAGAACCGAGTCCCCGTACCTGCGCCACGTAGACGTACAGGTAGGGGACGGTGAAGCCGAGCCCGAACGCGCTGAGTCCGTTGCCCACATGGATCCGGCGCATCGCTGCGCCCATTGCCCTGGTCACGTTCACCCTCTCTGGGTCGATCGCTCCAGCCGTCGGAGCTGGAGACTTAGAAGCTAAAGTTCGAAGCTAAAGAGTACATAGCGAAGGACTTCAAGGCAAAGGAGTCTCGTGCCATACTGCGGCCATGGGCGACACCTCCGGCGCCGGCGAGCCGACACTCGAAGAACAGATCGCCGCCTACCAGCGCGAGTTCCAGGACCTCGACCCCCAGGTCGAGAAGATCGTCTCGGCGCTCTCCCGCCTCAACCGTCGTATGAACGTCGCGTACGGCCGGCAGACCGCCGAGCTCGGCATCAGCAACACCGACTGGGAGGTACTGAAGGCGCTCGTCCTCTCCGGCGCCCCGTACCGGCTGGGTCCGGGGGACCTCGCCAAGCGCCTCGGCCTGACCCCGGCCGCGATGACCCACCGCATCGACCGCATGGTGGGGGAGGGGCTCGTCACCCGGGACCGCGACGAGACCAACCGTGTCCGAGTCATCGTCGAGCTGACGGCGGAGGGACGGGAGAAGTGGCTGGAGGCCATGCGCCTCGCCACGGTCTTCGAGGAGGACCTGCTCCAGGACCTCTCCGCCGACGACCGGACCGCGCTGGGTGACGTCCTCACCCGCCTCCTGCGCAGGGTGGAGCACGCGCAGCCGGACGCCGGCGGCAGGCTCAGCGACCTCGATTAAAGATCTTGACAGGAGCGGTTGACAGCCCCCGGCTGGATCCGTAAGGTTCTTCGGGTTGCCACGGGGCCGTAACGGTTCTGCGGTAGCACCTCCCGCCGCAACAGCGGCACCAAACCACCAGCACGACCCCCTCAATGGGAACGGCTTCGGCGTGTCCGAATTCAATTCCGATTGAGGCTCGACGGCCCGGTCCACTCCGATTGGGAATCGCCGAGAAAGTCCGCTAAGGTTTGAGACGTCGGAACGGCCCAACAGCCGCGAAGACAACCCCCTCTGACGGGGAATCAGGGCCGAAAGGATCTGATAGAGTCGGAACCGCCGGAAAGGGAAACGCGAAAGCGAGAACCTGGAAAGCGCCGAGGAAATCGGATCGGAAAAGGATCTGATAGAGTCGGAAACGCA